>JAJKIB010000164.1 GCA_021154745.1 Mycobacterium sp. | reverse complement strand
GAACCCGGATGGAGTCGTCGGTCACCCGGTTGGGTCACGTCGGCAACCGGTGGCTGTGACTCGGACATACGCGGACCTCCTGGGTTGTGATTGCGGCCAACCCGACGGGGTGGCCGCACTGTCATCTGGCCGTTACCCGAGCGTGGGAATCGAAACGACGCGTCCCGGGCGCGGGAGAGGGTGTCCTCTTGCGGGTAGGTGCGATCGGCTGATGTCAGCGGTGTCTGCGGCGCAGATTGGTGGCCAACTTGCGAAGCTTGGCGGCGAGGGGGTGGCTTGCTCTCGGCTCGAGCGCCGCCAGCACCAGCAGGATCAGGAAGAGCAGCGCGAAGACCGCCAGGAGTAGCAACACGACCTGGTCGGGATCATTCATCGTGCCGCTCTCCATCGTGCACTGGGTGTCACACCCGCGGGTTCAGGCGGGGATGCCGGCGAGCCGCTTGATGGCCCGCAGCCCTTCCGGGCTGCCTGACCAGTGGTTCTCCAAGCCGTCCGGGCCGGCTGCGTTGATGACCGAGCGCAGGGCAAGGGCCACCACGATCGCGTCGTCGGCGTATCCCACGAGGGGGTGAAGTCGGGTAGTCGATCGTGAACATCAGGTATCCGATCAACAGCATCAGCTGACGCGAACGCCGCGTGGCAGGGTGGTCGGCGGCGAGCCGGCGCAGCAGGCGCAACACGTCCGGCGGTAGGCGCAGGGCTGCTTTGAGGGTCGTGGGGTCGTCTTGTCTGCGGCCGATCACATACAGCGCGATGACCCCGACCACCCACACAGCCAGTAGGCCGACGACGGTCCGGCGAGAGCCTGTCACCACATGTGACCAGTCCGAAGATGCCATCGTTCTCCTAACCTCGGGCCGCTGACACTAGGCACGCGTCATGAAGACAAAGTGAAGACGGGCTTTCGCGCGCGAATATGCCTTGCGGAATGGGCGACTCGCCTGCTCGTCGCGTGCACCGCGAGGTGTTGCGTCAAGCGCAGCAGGGCCGCAGTGGGCGCACTCGGCCATCGACACTCCGTGCGGGGGACGCGCGCGTGACTCAGATGCTGTTGGCTCGTATCTCGACTGGCGCGGCAGGCCGCGGCGCCGAGTCGGGCCGGCGTCGAGGCGCCTTGGAGTTGTGCTCGGCCAGCCGCCAACCGAATTGTCGCTCCTCTAGGACCGACCAGCGGGCATGACCCAAGGTGCCCAGCGTGCGCCAGTGCTCCGGCGGTAGCTGCAGCAGTCGGCCGACGAGGGCACGTGCCGTTCCACCGTGGGTAACCACGAGAAGGGTCCCTGCTTGCAACAGTCGAGACAGCGCCTCATCGACGGCTTCACCGGCTCGGGACGCGACCTCCTCCAGCGTCTCACCATTGCCCCTTCGCGTATCGGTGCCGGCCCGCCAGGCGTCGTACTCATCCGGAAAGCGATGCGCCACCTCAGCGCGGGTCAGCCCTTCCCATGTCCCGATATGGGCCTCGCGCAGACGCGGGTCGAGCGTCACACACCCGCCCATACGAGCCGACAAGACCGCCGTCGTCTCCCGGGTGCGCCGGGCGTCCGAGGCGATCACTGTGGTCGGCTTCAAACGCTCCAAGTAGCCAGCCGCCAGCTCGACCTGCAGCAGACCCACCTCATCAAGAGGTACGTCGGTGGTCCCCTGGAATCGGTGCTGTTGATTCCAAGCGGTGCGACCGTGCCGCCACACGACCACCCGGCGCGGAGCGTCCATCATCCCCGCACACTCCAAGGCGTGGTCGCCCCCGCCACGCCGAGGAGGTTCAGCACGAGCCTAGTCTTCACCGCGGGAACGGTACGGACTCGACATGAGGAAACCGTGAAGCAGCCGGCCGGCACGCGCGGCGCCTCACACGCGCGGGCGCCGCTGCAGGTCGCGCACGGCGGGGTAGGTGTGCTCCGCAACGAACGCCGGCTTCACGACGGACGCGGCGAAGAACGCCCACAGCACGAATGCGCCGCCGTCGACGAGGATGACCGCGCCGATGCCAACGAGCACGACTTGGCAACAGGATGTGGCCCCACCGCGCCAGCGCTTTCGTGCGAGCACCGACCTGGTGGCGAACAAGCGACCGAGCGGGCACGGACCGCGACCATGACAAGAACATTCCGCAGTAGCGCGCCGGGCCCCCGCCGCCCGTGATTGCCAACCGGCACGTACATGCGATGCTGTCCCCGCCGTGGGCAACGCTGGCGAGGGCGAACGCAGGCCGGGCGGTACCATTGAGGTCGGCCCGTCGGAAGTCGCGCGGGACCCGCTTTGCGACCAGTATTGCCAGGCAGTCCTTTCGGTGTCGTCGACGCAATCTCACCCAACCGCTACCAACCCGGGCCACGGTCGTTGTAACTTCGTTGGCAGCCCGTCAGGACGCACCCGACGACGCATCGTCACCCCGAACGGCTCTCGTCGCACCGGCCACTGACGTGCAGCCACCCGAGGTCAGGGCGCTCCCGCGTCGCCAAAATCGGCACAACCGCAAAGCACCCAAGGAGTTGCACCCGTGATGGTCCGGTCCCGACTGTCGATCCTGGTGGTCGCCGTCTTGATTGCGACGCTGCTGAGCTTCCCCGCGCCCGGGTCCACCCGGTCCTGGCGCAATGTCATCAACGACCAGTTCACGGCCGGTACGAGGGTCCCGGCGCACTGGGGCCTATACAACGGACGGTATGGGTCCGGACAGCGGAATTGCGCGTCCCCGCGCCAGGTGTTCGTGAACTCCCACGGGTACCTGGTGCTGCGCGAGTCGTACCGGAGGACCGGTAAGTGCGGCGCGGGCTGGTACACGGGCGGCATGAAGATCGCCGCGGCGTACAAGGGCGTGGACCAGCGGATCACACTGCGGTTCCGGCGAGTCGGGGCGATCCACTCGCACCGCAACATCCCCATGTTCTGGGACAGCGACGACAGGTACTCCGCCCACCAGGTCGAGGCCGACTTCTGCGAAGGGGAGTCCTCGACCGGCTGCGCCACCTTCTTGCACTACGCGGCCACCAACCGGCAGATCAGCCACGCTTACACCGTCGACCAGAACACCTGGCACACCTACCGGTTCATCATCCGCGACCACCTGGTCAGGGCCTTCGTCGACGGCAGGGTGCGGTGGGACTACCACGGCACCTCGTTCACCATCCCGGATGCGCGGCGTCGCCTGGTGCTCCAGCAGGAGTGCGCCTACACAGGCACGCACACCTGCCCCAAGGGCACCACCGGGCAGGAACGGATCCAGATCGACTGGCTCAAGCTGGACCACCTCGTCTCTTCCTGACACGAATCAGAGCCGGTCGCGCCTAACCGGGAACCTTCGCACCGATACAGCGGGTCGACGGGCTCGCCACCCCTTTGACGTGCAGGACTGACCGGACTGACCGGCCTTCCATTCGCCGGGGGACGACAACCACGCCTCGCATCGTGCCGGGCGACCGCTGAGCGCATCCGCGCCCGCGATGTCGGCGAACCGCACGATCGGGTCACGTCCCTGAAGAGGCCCCATCTGCGCGCCTGGTGTCAACGTCGTTCGTGGCTTCCCAGATAAGTGGTCCATCGGAGGCTTGCCCCACGGGCCACAGTGTTGCTGGGGGGTCCGGTACCGTCGCGATGTGGCGGCATTGGTCATTGTCGTTGTGGTGCTGTCGGGTGCGCTCGGGCTGCTGGCGCAGCGCCGCCTCGCCAAACGCGCAACAAGCGAGAGCCAGGACTCCTTTGAGGGCATCCCGCTCACCGACCTGTTGGCCCCGGTGCGCATACTCGTCGCGCTCGTGCTGGCCTTCGTCCTCGTCGAGACGTTCACGTCCTACGAAGACGCCGGCGACGCCGCCGACGACGAGGCCGGCGCCGTATCGACGGAAGCCGTAGCGGCCGCGCTCCTGCCATCGCCGACCGGTCCGCACCTCGTTGCCCAGCTGCGCTGCTATGCCCGCGCCGTGGAGGGGCCGGGGTGGGACTCGCTCGAGGCCACCCGCCACACCTCATCGATCTCCAATGACGCCGACGCGCGGGTCGCGGCCGCGGTCGCCCACGCGGAGCAGGCTGGCACCAGCCAGACCCTGGTGGGTGAGGTCGTAGCCGCCGAGCGCGACCGCGCCACGGCGCGCCGGGTCCGCCTCGCCCAGGCCGCGCCATCGGTGCCGGCGATCGTGACAGCACTGCTGGTTGGCTGCGTCGCCATCACCGTCGCGTCCACGGCCGCCTTCGCCGACCGCCGTATCCGCCCGAGCCTGCGTTGGACGCTTCTGGGCGTCACCACACTCATATTCACGGCGTCGCTGCTGGTGATCCTCGACCTCGACCGCCCCTTCGGCGGCGTGGCCAGGATCAACCCGACGGCAATGCGCGCCGTGGAGGAGCAGATCAGCACCACGTCCTTCGGCGCCAACCCTCCGTGTGACCTGTCAGGTGCCCCGCTTGCCGGTAGCTAACCTGCGGATCGGCGTTTCGGCTGCCGAGTGGCGGCAACAAACGGATCCCCGCCAGGACGCAGAGCTCTCGGTGTGTACACGCGTGGTATCAGGACATGACCACCGCGGGACATTGGGGACGTTCTGAACTGGCGGCGATGACGGCTCGTGCGGTCCGTGGCCAGGGGTCCGGTTCTCGGCGCCGGATGGCCGGGGCCTAACCGCGTCTCGACCCGCGCCGGGATCGGTCCACCTGCCGTCATCGTGGCGGAAGTGCCAGGGGAAGCGGGGGTCGAGCGAGGTGACCCGACGGCGCCGTACGAGGCTGGCAAGCCCGAGCGTGGCCTCCAGCATCGCGAAATTGTCACCGATGCATGAGCGGGGGCCCGCCCCGAACGGCAGAAACTGCCAGCGGTCCCGGCCCCGCGACGGCTCGGCGCTGAATCGGTCCGGATCAAAGGTCGCCCGGGCCGTCGACCGCCTGGAAGCCGGCGTGCGCGTGCAGCGCCTGAGCGATCTGCGCCGCGGTGCCGACGATGTCGGGGGCGAAGAGCAGGCCGGCCGAGCCCTGCGGTGAGCAGGTGCGGGCAGCCGTGCCTCCGCGTGCGCCACGTAGCGGGCGACCTGCTCATGAGTTGTCGAGTCCGTCGGAGTGATGACGAGCCCCGCGACATCCGGGCGGACGCACCGGCCGGGTGGATCGATCGGAACAGGGCCGAAGTTCAGTCGCCGGTGACCTTGTAGTGGACCAGCAGCGAGCCGGACGGGCTGGCGATGCTCTGGACCAACTCGAGTGAGTAGGTTAGGCCATCCTCGAACAGGCGCCGACCGATCCCGACCACGCGCGGCGCGACGAGCAGCCGGACCTCGTCCACGAGTCCCGCGGCCAGCAGCGACTGGGTCAGTGAGATGCTGCCGTGGACCCCGATGTCGAGACCTTCACCCGTCTTCAATTTTTCCACGAAGTCGTTGACCGGGCCCTGAATGGACTCCGCGTTCGCCCACTGCCCCGTCAAGGGTGTCGCCGTCGCCACGTACTTGCGCGCATTGTTGATGAAGTCGGCGAACGGCTGGTCGTCGGACTCCGGCCAGTAGCTCGACCACTCCTCATACATCTTGCGACCGAGCAAGACGGCGTCTTGGGTCGCGATCACGTCGCCGAGGTTCGCCTCCATCACCTCGTCGAACTGGAACAGGAACTGGTCGGGTTCCTCCGCTACCCCGTCGACCGACACCAACATGTACGCCACGACCTTGCGCATGCTCCCGCTCCTTCCATCTCGCCCTGTCCCGGGCCGCCTCGATACCGACCGAGATCAGCAGCGAAACTCATCGGCACCGGGGGACGACGAGATCACGATCGTGGCTACGACGGTTGCTCGTGGCCCTCTCCGAGGTGTGATCGCTCGGCGGACGGCCCGGCGTACATTCACTGCGGCACCGGCGTGACCCACGCTAGCCTTCCTGTGGTTGCGACCCCGCTCATGAGATAGCCGAAGCGGGTTCTCCAACGGTGCGCTCCACTCTCGACCGCACCCGGCGAACGCCCGCGCCGCTAATCGTGAAGGCGCCAGCATGCCCCAGTTCCAGGCATCACGATGACCAGACACGTTCGACAGATCAGCGCACCAACGTTGTTATCGCCGTATCCGGTGGGCCGCACCCTCCCTGGAGGGACGTTTGGTCACGGTGGCTCCTCCAGTGCGTGATGCGGGAGTTGCTGGAGGGGCCGCTCGAAGTCCGCACGCACGGGACGAGACGTGGTGTTCAGTTTCGGTCGCATGACCGTTATCGATTGTGACCGGATCGAGGACCGACGTCAGGCCCTCCCGGGCCACCTCGCAGCCTCAAGGCGTGCGCCCGGCAGACCCTCTTTCCGAGGGCGTTGGTCAAGAGTCCATGGCCCCAATGCCGTTGCCGCGCGGCTCGCGGCATGTCTGGGCTTCGGTCGCTAGTAGTTCAGCCCAGCCCCCCGCCGTTATTGCCCCCGCCGTATTTGTACACGGGACTATTGGGTTCATAGTCAGGCGGCTGCCTGAGCCGACCACCTGCGTTGAATCGGGGGCCGCTGGTCCACCACGCCAGTGCGACCAGCACTACGACTACAACGATTGCAATGATCCAGAACATGGACAACACCTCGTCTCGATCCATCGTGACCTTCGATCTGTCCGCGTCGCAATAGCCCGTGTGGGTCGACATGGTTGCCCGGAGACGCTGAAGCTCAGGCGCCGTGGCATGCGGGCCCCGGTCGTCGCGGTCGGTGACGGGTCGCCAGGGTTCTTCAAGGCGCCCCGTGAGGTGTTCCCCGAGACAAAGCAGAATCGCGGCTGGTGGCACAGGATGGTCAACGTGCACCGCGGACTGACTGCCCCGTTGCGACCGCGCACCGAGCCACGAACTGTCCTACTTGCGGGCGGCGGCCTTCGCCGCGAGCCGACGCATGGTCGTAGCGGAGAGCTCGCTGGTCGCGTCCGACTGCTGGGGGCGATGCCGTACGCGCCCGCGATGGGGCCAGTCGGCTTGTAGCAGACGACGCTGGCGACTACATCGGTGGGATTCTCAGCCACTGTCTCGTCGACGGGGACCGCGACGAGCCAGCTTTCGGGGTCCACGTCGGGCGCGTTCACCACGGTGAAGCCCGTTTGGGTGAAGTCACTCATGCCGCCGCCGGTGAGCTGGGTACCCGATGGGCACGCGCCGGAAGCCACGATGGTGTCGATTTTGCGGTTGCCGTCGCTGTCGACGTCCTGGCCGGGGAAGTCGAAGGAGCCGGTCCGCCCGGCGGTACGCGCAAACGAGCCGGCGTGCACTCCGTCGACCGTGTCGGCGTTCAGGCTCGGGATCCTCACGGTGTTGCCCACCTTCAGCGTTGGGGTGCCGGCCTTGGAGTTCACGGCCAACGCGGTGCCAGCGCTGTTAGTGAGCGTGGTTGTGGTGGTGGCGGCGTTGGACCGGCCGAGGATGAAGTTCCCACCGGTTGCGGCGAAGGCGGTCCCACCGCCGAGCACGAGCGCGGTAACCGCGCCGGCGGCGAAGAAGCTGAGCTTAGATGAGCGCACGTAAGTGGTTCGCTCTGTTGAGTGGGAGCGAGGTGGTCGCCGCGGTGACGAGCCTCGAGTGAGAAGGTAGTGCGCTGACCCCCACGTCGCAGGGAAACGAGAAGCCCTTGACTCCGAGCCGAGCTGGACTGCCCGGAGCCCAGTTGATCGACTCGTCCCCCTTGACGGTCTGGCGCGAAGCCTGATCGCTCTCGTTTGGGGCTTCCGGCTCCGCGGAGTCGACCCGGATGCCATTCGTGAGCGCTCGGAGGAATTCGACTTCGTCAATCCGCATCGACAAAGACAACGCCGCCGGGCAGTGTCAACCTCACCCATCGTGCTCCAGAGAAGCAAACTGCCTTCGGATATGTAAGCGATCAATACGTCGCCTGTGCGACCCCGGATCGACGTGTCGCGATGGACATGAGCCGTCGCCACAGGCGTGAGGCTTCGATTCTTCGAGCCGGGTCGGAGCGCTGACCGGGACGCTTCCCTTGGCGCGCCCAGAATGACGCAGCACCTCGAGAGATTGAAAAACCAGCCTGGCTTGCGGTTGAGAATGCCCACCGTACCTAAACCATGCCGGCCCGGGAGCGTAACTCGTGCCGCTCGTCAGTGATGGCCACCGTCCACATGGAAGCCGTCGACTTGGATGTCGAATTCCCGACCGGCATCGAGCAGCGTGTCGAAGAGGTACTGGCCGGACGAGCGTTCGCACGCCAGCAGGTACGAGCGCTCCGTACCATCGGACGTGCGCACGTCGTCACGGACGACATCGGTCGCCAGGTTGGCGACCGCGCTACGGAAAGCGGAGCCGCTGGGAGTCACCGCGTCGGAAAGATCGACAGCACACACCTTGGCAAGAACGTCATGAGCCGTCGTGCCGCTCAGCCGCATCAACGCTCGGCCGTGGGTCATGTCGAGGACGGAGACGAGATCGTTGTCGGTGGTGTCGAGGCGGCTGGTCACGACGGCGAACGTCTGCGGCGGCCCCAGCAGCAGCCACTCGTTCGGGCCGAACCCGATGACCAACGCGCCCTGATCGATGCGCCGCGCCCGTCCGAACGGCACGCCAAGGCGGGAGGCGACGCCGCCGTGAGGGCTTGCTCTCACCAGCACCTTGGTCAGCGGCGTCCGGTCCGCGAGCCGGAGTGCGGCGTGAGAGTGCACCGTCGAGACCATCCAGCCGTCGCGGATCTCCGTCGGAGGAACAGGCTGGATGGGGCTGAGTGCGACAGGGGCCTCAGACATGCAGACGACGTCCTTCCGGGTCGACCTGTGCCGGGTTCGCCAACACCGTCGCCTCGACCCGTCGCCCGTCCGCCAGCACCACGGTGACACGTGCGCCGGTCTGCGCCGCTCCGACCGCGATAGAGGCCAGGCACACCGACCGGTTCAGGGTTGGTGACATCCGGCTGCTTGTTACGCGGCCGATGATCTGGTTGCCGTCTTCGACGATCTGGCAGCCTTCCGCGGGAACGATGTGCGCGTCGACGGGTTGTAGCCCTACCAACCGGGTGCTAGCGCCTCCTTCGTGCTGCCAGACCAGTTCGGGCCGGCCGACGAAGTCGGGCTTGTCGAGTTTGACCAGCCCGTCAAGGTCGGCGTCGTACGCCTTGGTGAGTCCGTCGGTGTCCTGAGCCACGATGAGGCGACCCTTTTCTAGGCGCAGTGTCCGCTGAGCCTCGACGCCGAACGGGCCAACGCCGAAGTCGCGTCCGTGCTTCAAGAGGGCCTCCCAGATGTGCAAGCCGTACGACGCCGGCACGTGGATCTCGAAGCTCAGCTCACCGGTGAAGCCGATCCGCAACACCACGCAGTCAGGGACGCCGGCGATCGTGGCGGTGCGAACCCTCATGTACGGGAAGGCCTCCGCTGAGACGTCCAGGCCCTCGACGACGCGGCTGACCAGCTCCCGTGACCTCGGCCCGGCCACGTTGATGCTCGCGTAAAGGGTGGTGAGCGGGGTGACGTGCACTTGCCAGTCAGGGTGGTCTGTCTGAAGCAGGCTCTCCAAGTGTTCGCAGACCGCCGCGGCGCCCGTGGAGGTGGTGGTCATCAGGTAGTGGTCGGGACCCAGTCGGGCGGTGACGCCGTCGTCCATGACGACACCGTCCTCTGCGCACATCACGCCGTACCGAACAGAGCCGATTTCCAGCCTCGACCACTTGTTGACGTAGGCGGCGTTGAGCAGCTTAGGAACGTCCGGGCCACGGAGGTCGAGCTTGCCAAGCGGTGTCACGTCGATGATGCCTACGCTTCCACGGACACGGCGTACCTCTGCCGCAGCATCGCCGTAGTGCCCGGGGCGAACCCACTGACCGGCGACGAGCGGTCGCGCACCGTGGGCCGCGTGCCAGGTGTGCATCGGTGAGAGGCGGACCGGCTCGAAGCTGCGACCCGCGAGCGCTCCCAGCGACACGGGGGCGTACGGCGGACGCCACACGGTGGTGCCGAGCTCCTCGATCCCACGCCCGGTCGCCTCCGCGAGCACCGCAACCGTGTTGATGGTCTCGAGCTTCCCCTGGGTCGGGCCCATGGTGGCCGTCGTGTATCGCTTGACCAGCTCGCTGCTGTCGTATCCTTCGCGCGCAGCGCCAAGAATGTCCTTGGACGAGACGTCCTCGGTGAAGTCGACCAGACCGTGCGTCGACGAGCGGAACAGAGCCGGATGGGGGCGTGTCGGCAACGGCAACGGCGGCGGCGGCGGCGCCGTGCCGAAGCCCGCTCGGGCAGCCGCTGCTGCGCCTACCAGCCGGCCGTGCTCCAGCAACTCCTCGACGGTGCCAT
>JAJKIB010000163.1 GCA_021154745.1 Mycobacterium sp. | reverse complement strand
GATCGGCATCGGCCATCGCCTCGGACCTCAGCTGCTGTCGGGTGTTCTGATCGGCGTAGGCATACGAGCCTGAGCCGTCCCAGCCGGAGTCCGGAACCGCGGTTTTCAATGTCTCGTTGACGCCGTGGAACGTCGACTGCGCCTGACCGAAGACCTCACCGGTTTCGGGGTCGCCCGCTCCCGTGGTTTTCTTCATTCCGGTAATGATCAACTGGCCGAAGTCCAGCAGGTCCGAACCCACCGCGTCCAGTAGCTTGTCTGCGACCTCACCGGCCCGGCCGCCGAACGGGCCCGGATCCGACTTCGTCATCATCAACAAACCCCGTGAATCGCCGCCACCGCGGATCGCCGAACCATTTGCCACGACCCGTTGGCTTTCCCAACTGACCCAAACACGCAATCCCCTTCGCCGCGTCACAGCGTACCAGCGGTTCAACACCGGTCGGTGCAGCAATTTGCGGTCCAACGATGGCCGCGCCACGACAGCGGTCACCTCCAGTCAGCAACTCCTAGGCCGGCGCTATTAGGGTGTTTGCGTCATTGTACGCGAGCTCCAGCAAACGCGATTTCGCGGCGTCTACGTCCCGCGACTATGCCGGCCGACGGCCGGCTCGACGAGGTCTGCCGCGACTGTGCTCACCCGCCGGTTACCCGAATATCGAGGTTCTTCAGTAGGTGGTCCAAGCCCGTCACATCCCACGGCCGGCATTTGCTGGACGGCCGCGGCGCACCCTGGTCGCGGTATGCGATCGAGCGCGCAGGGGGTGGTTGATACTTGAGAGTGGCCGACATCCGCGTCGTCTGACACCGAAGGAGATCCGTAGTGAGCGACCGCGACGACGCATTGCGGCGAGAACTCGGCTGGACGGGCCCGGAAGAGACGGACTTCGAGCCGCCGACCCCGAAGCCCGATCCGGCACCTCCCGCCAAGCCTGCTGTGCCCTCACGGCCGCCCGTCGACTTCGTCGCGCCAGAACCCCCGCGTCCGCCCGACGAAGCCTCGCGGGATGACGAGCGCCCGACACCGCCGAGCGCCGCGCGCGTACCGCCGGCTCCGGGTCCCGAGCCAGGCCCGCGCGGTGGCCAACCGGACGCGCCTCCGCCGTTCCTCGATCCGGAGCGACCCGGCAGTGGTTTCCGTCAGCCGCCGCCGCGATACGGACCGCCACCGGGCTCGCCCCGGGACACCGGGCCATTGCCCTCCGCAAACCGCACCGACGATGGTGCGTGGAGTCAGCCGCCTGGCTGGCAGCCGCCACGTCCTCCGCGCCCGGCGGTACAGAGCGCCCCGCCACCTCCCCCGTCGGATGCACGAACGGGTCAGCCGTGGGAGCAGCAGGGTTACGGAGGAGAGGCGACGACGCCTCCGCCGCCGCCCGCGTCGTCCTACGCCGACCGGATCAGGGCCGACGACCTCGTGCCCACCCGCACGACGCCGCCGGGCCGCGGCTGGCGGCTTGCCCTGTACAAGGCCACCTTCGGACTGGTCAATCTCGGTCAGTCTCCCGACGAGATCCGGCAGGCCGAGTTGGAAAACAGGATCAAGTCGAAGCTGCGGGGCCACTTCAAGATCGGCGTGATGGGCAAGGGCGGCGTCGGGAAGACGACCGTGTCGGCCAGCGTCGGGTCGGTGTTCGCGGAGCTGCGCCAGGACGACCGGGTGGTGGCCATCGACGCCGACACCGCGTTCGGCAAGCTGGGCAGCCGGGTCGACCCGAAGACGCAGGGCTCCTACTGGGAACTGACGTCAGACCAGCACCTCGAGACGTTCGCCGATGTGCGCAGTCGGGTGGGTAACAACGCGGCGGGCCTGTTCGTGCTGGCGGGCGAGGCGACGCCGGCCCGCCGCCGCGTGCTGGATCCCGCGATCTATCGGGAAGCGACGTCGCGGCTGGACCGCTACTTCACGATCTCGATCATCGACTGCAGCTCCACCATGGACGCTCCCGTCACCCAGGAGGCGCTGCGGGATCTCGACGCGCTGATCGTGGTGTCCTCGCCATGGGTCGACGGCGCGGCCGCGGCCGGTCAAACGATGGACTGGTTGGCCGCCCGGGGGCTGACCAGTCTGCTGCAGCGCACAGTGATCGTCCTGAACGACTCGGACGGGCACGCTGACAAACGGACCCGGTCGATCCTGGCGCAGCAGTTCGCAAGCCAGGGCCAGAAGGTCGTCGAGGTTCCGTTCGACGGACACCTACGGCCGGGCGGCGTCATCGACCACACCAGTGAGATGACGGCGGCCACCAGGCGCCGTTTCGTCGAGATCGCCGCTGCGCTCGCCGAGCACTTCCCCACTCGCGACGACCGCAGCAGGGAACGCTACTAGTCGATCTGCTTGAGCAACGCTTCGATCGAGTCGATCGCCGCGGCTGCCACCGGCTCCTCTGCTTCCGCCCGCGCGATGTCATCCTCCGAAACCCCTGCGGCTTGCGCGGTTTCGGCGATGGTCAAGTTGGCGCGACGGCGGCTGGCGTACACCCGCTGGCCCAGCGTCGCGCGCGGTGCGGTTGCGCCCAGCATCGTCAGGTTGTCGATCTGGCGACGGACGGTGCCCAACGCCTTGATCAGCGCGGGCGTGACCTGGCTGATGCGGGTGGCGCGGGCAGCGACCGCTTCGAGCTGGCGTAGGTCGGCCAGGATGGCCGTCACACGCGGGGTGAACGCCTCGTCGTCGACCGCGGGCAGCGAGTCCACAGCCGCGCCGAGGGTATGCACCGCGGTGATCACGGCCTGCGCGATCAGCTGCCCTTCATCCGCGGCCGCGATGGGTTCGGCCGGCCTTTCCGGCGCCACAGGGTCGCCCTGGCGCAGCCGCGCGATGGTCCCCTTCGGCCACTGCAGCACCTCTTCGAGCTTTGCTCGGGTTCGCTCGCGAGGCCAGCTGCGGCCCTTCTCGAACGCGATGAGTGCACCCGCGTTGATGATTCTGTCCGCCGCGAGGCTGCGCTGACTGATGTCGAGTTCGCGCCTGCGCGCGGCGGCCGCAGCCCCTGCGCGGACCAGCCCGGCGTCGACGACGTCCGGCGTCTCAGCGGTCGGCTCCGCGTCTGTCATTACGGCGATTCCTCGCTGAGTGGGGTGCTGCGGCGGTGTCGCAATAGTAACCACCGCGGCCCTGCCCGCTACGACTTGGCACGCATTTTTGTTCGATTGATATGTGGCGGAGCTACAGCTTCATCTCGACCAAACCGTATCAATGCTACGTAGTTACATGAATGGCGTACGCCGCTATTGTCGCAGGCATTGCCTATATTTGCGGGCTGCTGCGTGCATATCGCGGCAATATGTCCGGCGGCGCGCGGGTTCCTTCGCAACAGTAACCGTTGCATTGCAACGGTTTGTGCGGTACGTTTGGCGCCATCGCGGCGAGCCGCCGCAGAGCGTGCAGAGGAGCGACAACGATGAACGCAACGGAGTGGGAAGAGAAACCGATAGGCGCGTGCACACGAGATCCCGAACGGTGGACCACGACGGCGGACGAAGCGGCCAAGGCCATCTGCCGAGCGTGCCCGCGGCGATGGATGTGCGCCCGCGAGGCATGCGAACTCCCCCGAGCTGAGGGACTGTGGGCGGGGATCGTCATCCCCGAGGGGGGCCGCGGCCGGACGTTTGCCCTGCGCCAACTGCGTTCCCTCGCCGAGCGCAACGGCTACCCGGTGCGTGACCGGCGACTCTTCGCGGAAACCGCCTGACCGCCTTCCCGTTCGCCGCCGGGATCGGGGGGTCGGCGGCGAACGGGCGGCCGGCCCACGACCGGAATATCTTGTCCGGGCCCGCAGTTAGATGACTCGACGGTGTCGAGCATGCCCCCGGGCCCCATCCAAAACAGTCGCTTCGAGCGACCACTCGCCGAGAGGCGCCATGGCGGCACCGTCCCTACTTTCCCTCACCAGGTGTCGACGAATCGCTGACCACCCCGCGGTGGTGCAGTTGATGCGGCCGCCGCGAGGGTCGCGGCAAGCAGGCCGCGGGTGGCGGCGGGATCGATGACGTCATCGATCTCGAACAGCGCAGCCGCGTTGAGCGCCTTGGCATTTTGCTGTGCAGCGGCCGTCGCCTGCCGGACGCGTTCCTCGCGCTTGTCGGCGTCGGCGATCTGGTCGAGCTCCTTGCGCAGCCCCAGGCGCACCACTCCCTCGAGACCCATCGGGCCGAGGTGGGCGCCGGGCCAGGCCACGGTGAGCACCGGCTCGTGCAGACTGCCGCCGACCATCGCCTGAGCGCCGAGCCCGTAGCCGCGGCGCAGGACCACCGCGACCAACGGCACGCCCAACGCGGCGCCCGCGACCAGCATGCGCGAGGCTCGTCGCACCAGCGCTTCGGCCTCGGCCGCCGGGCCGACCATGTAGCCCGGGCAGTCGACGAGCGAGACCACCGGTAGCCCGAAGGCGTCACAGAGCTGCAGGAACCGAGCGGCCTTGTCGGCGGCTGCAGCCGTGATCGCACCGGCCATCACCATGGTGTTGTTGGCGATGACGCCCACCGCGCGGCCTTCGATTCGGGCCAGCGCAGTGACCATCTCGGGTGCGAACCGCTCACGCAGGAACGTCACCGATCCCTCGTCGGCCAGCGTCTCGATGATCGGTGCGACCTTGTAGGCCCGGCGCTCGCGCTCGGGAATGATTGTGCGCAAACGAGTTTGGTCTGCAGCCGGCCCGGAAGCTACTGTGCCCTGGAAATAGCCGAGCAGGCGCTTCGTCACCGCGACGGCCTCGGCCTCATCGGCGACGACGACATCGACGACCCCGTTTGGCGCCTGCATCGAGATCGGCCCGACGTCGTCGGGATGGACGTCGCCGAGGCCGCCGCCGGCAATCATCGCTGGGCCGCCCATGCCGATCGACGTGTCCTCGGTGGCGACGATCAGGTCGGAGCACCCGGCGATCACCGCGTTGCCGGCAAAGCAGCGACCCTTGACGATCGCAATCCGCGGCACGACGCCCGACAGCGCCGCCCAGAGTTTGAACGCGCGGGCATCGAGCGCCGAGACGACGGGGTAGTCGGTGTCGCCGGGACGTCCGCCGCCGCCCTCGGTGAAGAACACCGTGGGCAGGCGCATCCGCTCGATGAGTTCGAAGAGCCGGTCCTTCTTTCGGTGGCCCAGCGCGCCTTGGGTACCGGCGAGCACGGTGTAGTCGTAGGACAACACGGCGCACGCGCTGCGCTCGTCGCCGAACAGGTCGCCGTTGATGCGCGCCGTGCCTGCGACGAGGCCGTCGGCGGGGGTGCGCGCGATCAGGTCGGCCAGATCGCGACGAAACCGCTGAGCGGCGATCGCGAATCGGCCGTACTCGACGAACGAGCCCGCATCGATGAGATCCTCGATGTTCTCCCGCGCGGTGCGTCCATTGCCTGCGTGCCGACGTGCGACCGCGTCGGGGCGCGCGGTGTCCTCGGTGAGCGCGCGACGCCTCAACAATTCGGCGTGAT
>JAJKIB010000162.1 GCA_021154745.1 Mycobacterium sp. | reverse complement strand
GGGTTCAGGGGCGTGTCCACGGGGGGCCCGGCGCCGGTGGTCTCCATGGCGATCGCAGCCCAGCGAGGAAGGCGGTCCTACATGCGTATGATCTCTACCGGGAGCGCTTTCAGCGGCGCGAATGGTTCATCGGCGCGGCGCCGTGTGGCCCGCCGCTGCAGCGTTCTCGGCATATCTGTGTTGGTCGTGGCCCTCGGCGCGGTGCTGCCCGGCGGCCGCGCCTTCGCGTCGGCCGATCCGCACCAGGGCGCCAGCGCAGGCAGTCCCGACTTCGGGCCGAACGTCGTGATCTTCAGTCCATCAATGTCGCAGGCCGACATCCAGGCCAAGGTCAACGCCATCTACGCCCAGCAGGTCAACAACGAGATGGGCACCGCGCGCTATGCCCTGCTTTTCGAACCCGGTACGTATGGTTCCCAGACCAGCCCGCTGGACATCCCGGTCGGCTATTACACCCAGGTCGACGGCCTGGGCCAGGATCCGTCGGCGGTCACCATCAACGGTGGCGTGACAGCAACCGGCCGTAACGGCAGCGGTGCGTTGGACACATTCTGGCGTTCTGTGTCGAACCTGACCATCCATGTCGTGCCGACCGCAGACAGCTGCCATACCGGAAACGAGATGTGGGCGGTCTCGCAGGCAGCACCGATGCGCCGGGTTGATGTCAAGGACTTCACCACGTTCATGCCGTATTGCGAGAACCCCAACTTCGCGAGTGGCGGTTTCGTCGCGGACTCGCGACTGGAGGGCGGAGCACTCAACGGGTCGCAGCAGCAGTTCTACGTCCGCAACAGCGATTTGGGTGGCGGCTGGTCCAATTACGTCTGGAATCAGGTCTTCTCCGGCGACGTCAACGCGCCCGCACAGGACTTCGGCGACGGCGCCGCATACACGACTCTCGCGCAGACGCCGGTGAGCAAGGAGAAGCCCTACCTTTACACCGCCGGCGCCGGCACCTGGAACGTCTTCGTGCCGTCAGCGCAGACCAACTCGGTGGGCACGACGTGGGCCAATGGCCACACGCCCGGCACCTCGATCCCGCTGTCGAAGTTCTTCCTCACGACGCCGTCAGACTCGGTTAGCACGATCAACGCCGCCTTGGCTCGCGGGCTCAACCTGCTCCTCACGCCCGGCGTCTACAACGTCGATTCACCGATTAAGGTGAAGCGAGCCGATACCGTCGTGCTGGGCCTCGGCATGGCCACCCTCACAGCGGCCAACGGGAACGTCGTTCTCAGCACCGGTGACGTGCCCGGCATAGACGTGGCGGGCATCACGGTCGATGCCGGCCCAGTCAACTCACCGGTTCTTGTGCAGATCGGCTCGAAGAACGGCAACAACGGCGTCCCCCACAACGTCGCCTCCGACCCGACCGCGCTGCAGGACGTGTTCTTCCGCGTCGGCGGACCGCACGTCGGCAAGGCCACCGTCGCCCTTGAGGTCAACAGCGACAACACGATCCTCGACGACCTGTGGATCTGGCGCGCCGACCATGGCGTGCCTGGCTCGGTAGGATGGACGGTCAACACCGCCGACACCGGCCTGGTGGTGAACGGCGACCACGTCACCGCAACCGGCCTGTTCGTCGAGCACTTCCAGAAGTACAACGTGATCTGGAATGGCAACGACGGCGAAAACATCTTCTTCCAGAACGAACTGCCCTACGATCCGCCGACCCAGGCCGCCTACCAGCACGACGGCGTCCTCGGCTATGCGGCCTTCAAGGTGGCGGACAATGTGCAGTCGTTCCAGGGTTATGGCATGGGCAGTTACATCTTCACCAACGTCAACCCCGACATCCACGTATCGCATGCCTTCGAGGTGCCTGTCACGCCGGGAGTGCAAATGCACGACCTGCTCACCATTAACCTCAGCGGTCCCGGCACCATCGACCACGTCATCAACGACACCGGTGGTCCAGTAAGCTCCGCCAACAAGGACGTGGCCAGCCAGGTCGTCAGCTACCCGACCGGCTGACAGCTTCGGCGACTACACAGCGGCCCCGGAGGACCTGACCCCGGGGCCGCTCTGTTCGGCGCACCTGGAAGCCGTAGCGGATTCTCGAACGGACTCAGTGATCGCGGCCCACCACCTCCAGGATCGATCCGGCGATCTGCTCCACGATCTGCGTCGCATCAGAGGGCACCAAATACCCGACGTGATCTCGGTCCGGTCGCCTCGGTCGGTCAGGACGCATTGTCACCTAGGCATACTCCCGCCGGCTGGGAATCGTCCACACCAGCCTGCGCTTCTTGAAGGAGCCCAGCCAGCGCAGGCAATTGCCGTCTCGCTCACAATGGTTCTCCTTCGGCGTGGTCCGGCTGTGTCGCTTTCACCTAATCGACGAAGCGCGGCAGCGGATCTCATCGCGACGTGACCAGCACAGCGCACCGTGCTCGGGAATCGTTCGGATGTTGACCGCCTCGTGTATGTCGACCAGACGCGCCAACAACAGCACATAACGCATAGCCGCCGCGCGAAATGACCTGCCGCGACACCGCGCATAATCCCGGCGCTTCCGCGTGGACGTTCCGCAGCGCTAGGTCACGGTTCTAGCCTGGTCGCCTCATCCATCTGCTGGGGCGACGACGCTCCGAGGACGCCGGGCTCCGGCCTGAATCCCGGAGTCGCCATGACCACCACCATCCCGTCGACCGACATCGTCGTGTCGGTCGAGCCGCTGTTCGCCCAGGCCGAGCGGATCGCTTTGGCCGGCTTCCTCGCCGGCTACACCGGGCTGACCCGCGACGCGTACGCCCTCGACCTGCGGATGTTCACCGCCTGGTGCCGGCGGTCGCGCTGCTCGGCGCGATGACGACGCCGTGAAGGGCACCCAGTCGCCGTTCGCGGTGAATAGCCAGTCCGAGATCGCGATCGAGCCGTCGATCTGCGCGATGGTCGGCGCGAGGGCGGGGCGCATATCAATCGCTAGGTGTCGTCGCGAACGTGACGGATCTACCGATGTTGCGGCACGCTTCCTCGCCCGCGTAGTTGAGGTGCCGCTTATAACAGCGGATGGTCGCGTAGATCCGATACAGCGGCGATGTTGTTGGTCTAGCCACGCTGCGCTCGACGCCGGATCCGGAGTTCGTCGGTTCTCGCTACAACGCGCCGAGCGCTGAACCCCCGTCTGCCGGTTGGATCAGGAACGACTCGTCGTCACAGTTGTGGCGTCAAGAAGGCGGTGACCTCGCGGTAGAAGCGCGGGTCGCGCATTACGGTGATGTGTCCACGGCCGTCGAGCAAGCGCAGCCGTGAGTTCGGGATGAGCCGTACCGTCTCGTGGAAGAGTGCCGTCGTATAGAAGCGGTCCGCCCGGCCGGCGAGCAGCAGGGTTCGCGCTTGCACCGTGCGGCACTGCGCCAGATCGAATCCGTCTTCGGCTTCGATGGTGGTCGCCATGTCATCGATGTCGAGATCTGACTTGATCAAACGCTTCGCGAGCAGGAATGCCAGCGCCGCAGCCACGCTTCGACCGCGCCAGGCAGGTACGAGCCCGGCGGCCATCGTGGCCAGCGCGCGGCGGCGCGCGCCGCGGAGGCGCCATTTCCGAAGCAACGGCGTAATGGCTGCCGCGCTCATGCCTCTGATGAAGCGCGTTCGGTAGCGCGCTCTCGTCGTCGTTCGGGGTGGTCTGGCTGGATGAGGACCTGCGGTCAGTGTCGCGCCGATGCGTTGATCTGTTGCGATCGGCGGCCGTTTTGATGTCCAGGTTCGAGTCTCGCCCCGCCGGTCGGCCCTTGGTGGCAACTCGGCTAAGTGCAGATCATCAACTTCCGGCGCCCGGGATCGGGACGATGTCGATGGGAGCATCATTGGGCGCATGAGTCCTGCGGAACGCTGGTGAGTGGCACGGCGGCGGCTGGGCCGGTCCCTGTCAGCGATCCTGATTTCAGCCACCGCGAAATCCTCGTCATCATGTCGGGACTGATGATGGGGTTGTTCCTGGCGTCGCTCGATCAGACCATCGTCTCGACGGCGTTGCCGACGATCGTCGGGGACTTTCATCGAAGCGATCTGCTGTCCTGGGTGATCACGGCCTACCTGCTGGCCAGCACGGCGTCGACGCCGCTGTGGGGCAAAGCCGGCGATTTGTACGGCCGCAAGCGTGTCTTCCAGTTGGCGATCATCGTGTTCCTGATCGGCAGTGTGTTATGCGGTGCCGCGCAGAACATGTACGAGCTGATCGCTTTCCGGGGTATTCAGGGCATCGGCGGCGGCGGCCTCATCTCGCTCGTGTTCGCGATCATCGGCGATGTCATCCCGCCGAGGCAGCGCGGTCGTTACCAGGGGTATTTCGGGGCCGTGTTCGCTGTGTCCAGCGTGGTAGGCCCGCTCGCGGGCGGCTTTTTCGTGGACAATCTGAGCTGGCGCTACATCTTCTACATCAATGTGCCGCTGGGCATCCTCGCGCTGATCGTCACGAACCGGGTGCTGAGGCTGCCGATGCGTCGACGCGCGGTACAGATCGACTGGTGGGGGGCATTGCTGCTGGTGGCCGGTGTTTCCTCGATCCTGTTGGCGACGCAGTCTGGCGGCAAGGACTACCCGTGGGGTTCGTGGCGCATCGTCGGACTGTTCGCGCTCGGCGCGATGTTGCTGGTGGGGTTCGTCATGCGGGAGCATTTCGCGCCCGAACCGATCTTGCCCTTGGAGCTGTTCCGGCTGCAGGTGTTCACGGTGTGCAACATCATCGCGTTCGTCAGCGGTGTCGGCATGTTCGGTGCATTGGCTTTTCTCCCGCAATACATGCAGCTGGTGCACGGGGTGTCGGCCACCGAGTCGGGCCTGCTGCTGTTGCCGCTCCTGATGGGCCTGTTGGTGATGAGCATCAGCTCCGGCCGCTACATCTCAAGGACAGGTAACTACCGGTGGTTTCCGCTGGCAGGAAGCATCACCGTCACCATCGGCCTGGCGCTACTGACCCAGCTCGGCGCGCATACCTCACTGACCCGCGTGGGTCTGTACATCCTCGTGTTCGGTGCAGGGCTCGGGCTATTCCTGCAGGTAGTCGTGCTGGCCGTGCAGAATGCCGCGCCGATGAAGCAGATGGGCGTAGCCACCTCCTCGGTGACGTTCTTCCGCTCCATGGGCGGCGCGATCGGCGCCTCCGCCCTCGGCGCTGTGCTCACCGCCGGGATTACCCGCGAGTTCGAACGCTTCCTGCCGCGGCCCGCGCTCGCCGCTGGTGGCGACAAGGTCGCTCAACTGGTCCAGAGCCCGCAGGCATTGGACGCCCTCAAACAAACCAATCCAGCCTTGCACGAGGGCATCATCCAGGCCTACTCCCACGCCCTGAGCCACATGTTCCTCGTCGCGGTGCCGGTCTCGGCGATCAGCATCATCGCGTCCCTGTTCATCAAGCAGGCGCGACTGCGTTCCACCGCCGGCGGCATCAAAACGCCCCGCGAATTCCAGGAACGCCCGATCGCGCCCGGCGTGCTTGTCGACGTGGCGCTGCCGACAGCGACGGAAGGCAGCTAATGCCGGGCATAACCATCTCCGCCGACTACGGTGCAGGTGGCAGTGTGGTCGCCCCGGCCGTCGCCAGTCAGCTCGGCATCGAACTGCTCGACCGTGCGATCAGCGTCGCGGTAGCCGCTCAGCTGCACGTCAGCGTTCAGGAAGCACAAGCCGGTGCGGCCAAGCGACGCTTCGCGGACCGCTTCTTGTCCCTGTTAGCTCCGTTCTCATCAGGCGTTCTGGGCGCCGGGACCGACGCGGCCCCACCAGCTGCCGAACCGGTCCCCGACGAGGCTGCGGCGTTCCGAGAGCAGGCCGAGCAGATCATCCGAGCCGCGTTACCGGCCGGCGCGGTTATCCTGGGACGGGCCGGCGCGGCCGCGCTGCTCGAGGAGCCGCACGTGCTGCGGGTACGGCTGTTCGGGCCACCGCAGCGCCGACTAGCCCAAGCCATGGCCGGCGAGCAGATCGACATGGAAACCGCGCGCACTCGAATGAGCCAGGTAGATGCTGCCCGCGAACACTACATCAGGCGGCTCTACCGAATCAGCGCCGCCGACCCCTCCCTTTACCAGCTACAAATCGACAGCACCCTGATCAACCTACAAACCTGTACTGACCTGATCGTGGCGGCGTACCAATCGCTGATCGACTAATCCCACACCTGCCCCGGCCACCCAGCACACGACGGCAAGCCTCAGCCGAACCGTGCGATCACACCACTGGGAACTGCCTCTCGTAGTGCGCCAGGGAATGAGACGCGAATCGCGCACCCCGGACGCAAAACCAAGCAGGGTCGCCAACCGTCGCCCGGTCTCCGGGCCGGCGATCGCGTGCAATCGGGCGACGCCCACCAGACAGCATCGATGAGCCAGCGGTCACGGTCTGCCTAGCGCACATATCGCGCGCCCAAGCGGCTCAACCCGTCCTCCGCGAAGAGCACGT
>JAJKIB010000161.1 GCA_021154745.1 Mycobacterium sp. | reverse complement strand
GTTCACCCATGCGCTGACGGTAGTAGGCGACGCCGAGGCCGAGACGAGCGCGCCGGGCATTATCCAGAAGCCCGTATTGTACTGGGGCGCCGATCAATCCGTGCGCGACGGTGTACTCGTCGAAGATGCCGTCGTACCCGTAGCCGCGGTCCTCGAGCGAACCCTCGACCGTCTCGGAGTGGTCCGGTGTGTCGTCCCTGCCCTCGAAATACCGGATGCTGGAGGTGTTCTCGGAGCCGAACAGCATCACCACATCGGCGTCGCCCGCAGCGATCGCGCCCGCGAACTCGGTGACCAGATGTTGCGGCCCCTGCCCGCCGATGGGCTCCAAGATCGCGCGCCCTGGGTCCGCGCCGATGCGCCGCGCCACCGAACGCGGGTAGTTGTTCGACTTGCCCAGCGGCGCGGGCGTGCGACCGGAGATCTCGAACTGACGGATGCCTGCGACCGTGTCGATGGCCCGCGCGACGGCGGCGGTGTCCACCCCCGTGTCCGACAGTGCCGCGTGGGCCGCGCCCGTCGCCAGTTCCACCGCAGACATGCAGCGGTAGGAGGAGTCGCCGATGTTCTCGGCCGACTGTCCGACGCCGACAATCACCGGAGTCCGTGGATCGACCACCATTTACAAACCTCCCGACGCCGTTTCCGCGAGCGTGCGTGTCTGTACCTCGACACGCCGTGGCGGACGTACATTTTGCGCACGCTCGTCGGCGACTACACACATTGTTACTTCGATAGGCTAACCGCTAACCGTCGTCGTCACGGTATCGGGGCCAGTAACGCCTACTTCACGCTCGCGGTAATGGGCAGCGGATCTACAGGCTCTGCAGGATCTCCCTGGCCAGCCGGGCGGTCTCCGAGGGGGTCTTGCCGACCTTGACGCCAGCGGCCTCCAGGGCCTCCTTTTTGGCGGCAGCGGTACCCGACGATCCGGACACAATCGCGCCGGCGTGGCCCATCGTCTTGCCTTCTGGCGCAGTGAATCCCGCGACGTAGCCGACGACGGGCTTGGACACGTTCGCCTTGATGTAGTCGGCCGCACGCTCCTCAGCGTCACCGCCGATCTCGCCGATCATCACGATGACCTTGGTGTCGCGGTCCTTCTCGAACGCCTCGATGGCGTCGATGTGCGTGGTCCCGATGACCGGGTCACCACCGATACCGATGGACGTCGTAAAGCCGAAATCGCGTAGCTCGAACATCATCTGGTAGGTCAACGTGCCGGATTTGGACACCAGCCCGATCGGACCCGACCCGCTGATGTTGGCGGGCGTGATTCCGACAAGCGCCTCGCCCGGCGTGATGATGCCCGGACAGTTCGGCCCGATGATGCGGGTCTTGGGGCCCTCCTTGCCACCTTTAGAGAGGTTGTAGGCCCACGCGAAAGCGCTGTCCTGCACCGGAATTCCCTCGGTGATCACGACGAGTAACGGGATCTCCGCGTCGATGGCCTCGATGATCGCGTCCTTCGCGAACTTGGGCGGCACGAAGATGATCGACACATCGGCGCCGGTCTTCTCGATCGCCTCGACGACGGTCCCGAACACCGGTAGTTCGATGATCCTGCCGCCCTTGTCCTCATGCGTGACCGTGGTGCCCGCCTTGCGCGCGTTGACACCGCCGACGATCTGCGTGCCCGCCTTGAGCATTCGGGCGGTGTGCACGGTGGCCTCGCTGCCCGTGATGCCTTGGACGACGACCTTGCTGTTTGCGGTCAAAAAGATTGCCATGTCAGACCTTTCAGGCGTTCGCGGCTTCGGCGGCCTTGGCGGCAGCGACGTCGGCGGCTTCATCCATCGTGCCGACCTCTGTCACCAACGGGTGGTTGGCCTCAGCCAGGATGCGACGGCCCTCGTCGACGTTATTGCCGTCGAGCCGAACGACCAGCGGCTTGTTGGCCTCATCACCGAGGATCTTCAGCGCTGAGACGATGCCGTTGGCGACCGCGTCGCACGCCGTGATGCCGCCGAACACGTTGACGAACACGCTCTTGACCTGCTCGTCATTCAGGATGACGTCGAGGCCTGCGGCCATCACCTCCGCCGACGCGCCGCCGCCGATGTCGAGGAAGTTGGCCGGCTTGACGCCGCCGTGCTTCTCGCCGGCGTAGGCGACGACGTCGAGCGTGGACATCACCAGGCCCGCGCCGTTGCCGATGATGCCGACCTCACCGTCGAGCTTGACGTAGTTGAGGTCGTTCTCCTTGGCCTTGAGCTCCAGCGGATCGGTGGCGTCGCGGTCCTCGAACTCCACGTGCTCGGGATGGCGGAAGTCGGCGTTGGCATCCAGCGTGACTTTGCCGTCGAGCGCGAGGATCTGGCCGTCGGGAGTGCGCACCAACGGGTTCACCTCGACGAGTGTGGCGTCCTCGGCGACGAAGACCTCCCACAGCTTTTGGATCGTCACGGCCGCGGCGTCGAGGACGTCGGCGGGCAGGTGGCCCTGCTCGGCGATGGAGCGGGCGAACGCGAGGTCCACCCCCTTGGTCGCGCTAACGGGCACTCTGGCGAGTCGATCGGGCTTGGTCGCCGCGACTTCTTCGATCTCCATGCCGCCTTCAACCGAGCACATCGCCAGGTAGGTGCGGTTGGCGCGGTCGAGCAAGAACGAGATGTAGTACTCCTCGGCGATGTCGCTGGCCTCCGCGACCAACAGCTTCTTGACCACATGACCCTTGATGTCCAGGCCGAGGATGTTCTGCGCATGCGTGAACGCGTCGTCAGCCGTGGCCGCGTACTTCACGCCGCCGGCCTTGCCGCGCCCGCCGGTCTTGACCTGAGCCTTGACCATGACGGGCCGACCGATTTCCTCGGCGATGGCCTTGGCGTCCTCTGCGGAGTCGGTTACCCGCCCCGGCGTGGTCGGCACGTTGTGCTTGGCGAACAGCTCTTTCGCCTGGTATTCGAAGAGATCCATGGACTCACTGTCTTTGTGCGTTGACTTCGAAGGTTTACGCCCGATGGGCCAGGGGAAACTTTATCCACACGCGCCGAAGCCTTCGGCACCGCCTACCGCTCATGTGGTAGATCTCACCGCCGGGTGTCAGTGATACAGGTCACAATCCCCGACGGAATTACTCCACGGGTTGCCACCAACATTGGGATTTGGTTAACGTGCCTCTGGTCTAGATCACGTTTCGGTCACGACTAGAAGGACATTCCAGGTTGGCTCAGCACCGTTCGTCGCGGTCTCCGGTCGGAGTTGCGACGAACGCTCGGCACTACCGGGACGAACCTGAAGCGGCGGAAATCACCGACATCATTCCGTTCAACGAGTTTGGCGATCTCGCTGACCTGGACTTTCGTGACAATAGCGCGTTTGACCGCGAGTCACAGGTCATCCACGCGCCCGAGCTCGACGACCTGCACGACACCGATGATCTGATCCCGCTGCGGCTTGCAGTGCCCTCGGAGTTCCGCCCGGATCCGCGCAACGAACGTCGCCCCTCGCACGCATACCGCGACAGCCACACCGACACCAGCGACGGCGTCGCGGCCACCGACATCATCGACATCTCGGGTCGCCGCGGCCTGCACCGCAAGCAGGACGTACCCGTCAAGGGCAGGCTGATGGTCGCCGCGATGGCTGTCGGCGCGACCGCGGCGGGCGCGTATTCGATGGCCAATGCCTCCGAACACAAGCAGCCCGGGGACACCGTCCTCGCCGCCGACCAGTCCGTGACGGGTGGCGGGGTCGTCGCCGGCTCGGTGGACGGCATGCAGATCGTCTCCGTCACCCCAGCGGCCAATGAGGCCGTGCACGCCGAGGAGATCACCAAAGCCGCCGCGTTCGCCCAGGAGCGTGCCGAGCGCGAAGCGCGCATGAATCGGCCGCTGTTCGTGATGTACACGAAGGGCGTCTTTACCTCCGGCTTCGGCTATCGCTGGGGAGTGCTGCACGGCGGCATCGACATTGCCAACGCGATCGGCACCCCGATCCTCGCCGTCGCCGACGGCGTGGTGATCGACGCGGGCCCGACCGCCGGCTACGGCGCCTGGGTCAAGCTGCGACACGCGGATGGCACTGTCACGCTGTACGGCCACGTCAACACCTGGCTGGTCAACAAGGGCGACCGCGTGATGGCGGGCGATCAGATCGCGACGATCGGCAACCGCGGCAACTCCACCGGCCCGCACTGCCACTTCGAGGTTCTGCTCAACGGCACCAACCGAATCGACCCGGTGCCGTGGCTAGCGCAGCGGGGACTTGGTCCCGGCAACTACGTTGGCTAGATGTGAGTGACGGCCCGACCGAACAAACCCCGCAGCCGGCGCAATCCGAGCCTCAGACGAGCATCATCCGCCGTCATCCAACCGGCGAGTTCCCAGCGCTAGCAGAACCGCAGACCAGCTACATCCCCCGGGCCAGGCCCGTCGCGGTCGGCGCGCCGCGTACGGCGCTGGCCAACCCGCGGGCAGCCATCGCCACGGCGATCGCGAGCATCCTGTCCGGCTGGGCCACCGCGGTCATCGCGACCGACCTGATCACCGGCTGGTGGCGCTCTGATCGGCTGTTCTGTGTCGCCATCGGCTTCCTCACCGCGGTGTCCGCGGCGGCCCTCATCAGCGGGCTGATCGCGCTGCTGCTGCGGCGGCGGATGGCCAGGCTGCTGATCGTGGTGGGCGCGGTTGTGGCGCTGCTGATCTTCGCGGGCCTGTTCGTCGCGGGCGCCAAACTCTCGCCGTTGGTCTATGCGATTCCCGTGCTGCCGGTGGCCAGCGTGCTGCTGGCACTGCTGCCTGCCACCCGCCGATGGGCGCGGCCCTAGCGGCATTGGGATAGCGCCGAAACGTACGTTTTGGCGGGAACGTTCGAGAAGAACGCGCCAGAACGTACGTTTCGACGAAGGGCGCGCAGCGAGTCCTAGAGCTTGGAGACCGGCGCGTGGTTGTGCATCAGCTTGACCCGCCCGGCGCTGCCGAAGTCGATGAGCGACATCGCCGACTCACCGACGCCTGACACCTCCTCGACCCGGCCGAGGCCGTACTTGTCGTGGTTGACCCGATCGCCCGGCTCCAGCACCAGCAGCGGCCGTTTTCCGGCCGCTGAGCGCGTCGGGGACGGCCGCGGAGCCCCGAACCGGCCCGCGCCACTACTCACCGGGGCGGACATCGACGGCCCAGGGTCGATGCGCCGCCAGTTGATCAGGTGCTGGGGGATCTCCTTGAGGAACCGCGACTCGGGGTTGAGCATCGGCTGGCCCCACGACGAGCGGACCCTGGCCCGACTGACGTACAGCCGCTGCCGTGCCCGGGTGATGCCGACGTAGGCCAGCCGTCGCTCCTCGGACAGCTCGGTGGGATCGCCCAGCGCCCGCATGTGCGGAAACATGCCGTCCTCCCAGCCCGTCACGAACACCACCGGGAACTCCAGCCCCTTAGCGGTGTGCAGGGTCATCATCGTCACCACACCGGCGCCGTGCTCGGGCAGCTCGTCGGCGTCGGCGACCAGTGACACCCGCTCAAGGAACTTCGCCAGCACACCGGTGTCGGGTATGTCCTCATCGGCCGGGTCGAGCTCGCCCAGTGCCTCTGCGTTGGCCAGGTCCGTGCTGAATTCGTGTGCGACGCTGACCAATTCGTTGAGGTTGTCCAGTCGCGCCAGATCCTGTGGATCGCTGGAGGATTCCAGCTCGGTGCGGTAGCCGGTGCGGTCGAGTACCGCCTCGACAAGCTCGCCGAGCTCACCGTCGAGGCGGCCGCGCAGATCGTCGAGCAGCTCGACGAAACCCGCAATGCACTTCTCCGAGCGGGTGTTCAGCATCGGCACCTTGCCCTCGGCGGCGGCCTGCAGCGCGTCGTTGAACGACGACCCGGTGTTCTCCGCGTACACCGCCACACAGGCTTCGGCTCGATCGCCGATGCCACGCCGCGGCGTGTTGAGGATCCGCCGCATGCTCACAGAGTCGCCGGGATTGTCGAGCACCCTCAGGTAGGCGACGATGTCGCGGATCTCTCTGCGCTCGTAAAAGCGAACGCCCCCAACAACTTTGTACGGGATACCCGCGCGGATGAAGACTTCCTCCAGCGCGCGAGACGAGT
>JAJKIB010000160.1 GCA_021154745.1 Mycobacterium sp. | reverse complement strand
GGATGTCGACGTCATCCACCTTGACGCCAAGGGCCGCGGCGGGGCGCTGTACACCGCCTGGATGTCGTCGCAGGCCGACGTCGTCGCCTACATGGACGTCGATCTGTCCACCGACCTGTCGGCGTTGATGCCGCTTGTGGCGCCGCTGATTTCGGGTCATTCCGACGTCGCGATCGGTTCCCGGTTGGCGGCGTCGTCACGGGTGGTGCGCGGGCCCAAACGCGAATTCGTCTCTCGCAGTTACAACTTGATCCTGCGCGGCGTGCTCGGGACCCGCTTCTCCGATGCCCAGTGCGGCTTCAAGGCCGTGCGCGCCGACGTGGCCCGCCACCTGCTGCCGCATGTCGCCGACACCGGCTGGTTCTTCGACACCGAGCTGCTGGTGATCGCTGAACGCGCCGGCCTGCGCATCCACGAGGTGCCGGTCGACTGGGTAGACGATCCGGACTCGCGCGTCGACATCGTCCGCACGGCGATCAACGACCTCAAGGGCTGCTGGCGGGTGGGCCGTGCGTTGGCGAGTGGCGCGCTGCCGGTGCGCGAGTTGCAGCGCAGCCTCGGCCGCGAGCCGCTGGTGCCGGGCGTGCCGCACGGCATGGTTGGTCAGATGCTCCGGTTCGGCATTGTCGGCATCGCCAGCACCGTCGCATTCGCGTTGTTGTATCTGCTGCTGCACCCGGCGATGGGCGCACAGGCCGCGAACCTGACGGCGCTGTTGCTCACCGCGATCGCCAACACGGCGGCCAACCGCGCCTTCACGTTCGGCATCCGCGGACGCACCGGCGTGGCACGCCACCAATTGAACGGGCTACTGATCTTCGCGTTCGGTCTGGCGATCACCAGCGGGTCGCTGTTCGTGCTGCACCGGTTTGACCCGGCGGTCGGCAAGGTGGTGGAGTTGTCGACTCTCGTGGCCGCCAATCTCGTGGCGACGCTGGTCCGATTCGTCGCGCTGCGAAGGGTATTCAGCGCCTGACGTTGCCGAAACTGCGGCGAGATCGCGATTTCGCGCATTTCCTCGATCTCCCGGCAGTTTCGGCGTCAAAGGGACAAGGAATCAGCTGTAGGCCTGTCGCTGGTCTTCGACCCGTTGTTGGTTGTCCGCCAACAGGTTTCCTTCATGCGCGACGAGGTCTAGCGGATACTCGATCAGGAAGATCATGAAGTCGGGGAGCTGGTAGGCAGCGGCGACCGCGGTACTGATCTTCTTCAGCACCTTGCGTTTGGCATCGGCATTGCCGCCTTGAGGGATATGCAATGTGAGCACGGGCCGAGCCGGTTCCGAGCCAAGCGCGCCATTCTGGCTCACACTGTCCAGCGGCCACTCGCGTACGAATATCCGCACGTCGCCCGGGAAGGGCCAGGCCTCGTGCAGCGCGCCATACATGGCACTCATCATTTCTTTCTTTCGATTCACATCAGCGCCAGTGGGCACGTCGAGGTATCCGATGGGCATGACTTCCTCCTTGGGAGTGAGTTAGTTGTCCAACTAACATAGACCTGCCGGCTGGGTGATGTCTATACTTTCAGTGAGATGACTGACTCAGAACAGGGCGCGCCCGCCCGACCGGCGCGTCAGGGTAAGCGGGAGCGGTTGGTGACGGCAGCGCAGGAGCTTGTGTACCGCCAGGGAGTTGCCCGCACCACGCTGGCGCACATCGCCGAGGCGGCCGATGTGCCGGTGGGCAACGTCTATTACTACTTCAAGACGAAAGACGACATCATCGGCGCGGTCGTACAAACCCAGGCGCAGCAGATCGAATCGACACTCGCCGAGGTGGAACGCCGACACCGCAGCCCCAAGGCCCGGCTCAAGGCGCTCGTCCGCTTCCTGGCGGAGCAGGCCGACTCGACCGCTCAATACGGCTGCCCTCATGGGACCTTGAGCACGGAGCTCGCCAAGCAGGCGGAAGGCCCGGATCCGGTCACCACCCCGCTGATGCAGATCCAGCTGGACTGGGCCGAACAGCAGTTCCGGGCGATGGGGCGACGCGATGCACACGACCTGGCGATCGAGCTGCTCGTCGGCTATCAGGGCAGCGCCGTCCTCACTAACGCCCTGGGGCAACCCGACCTCATGGCCCGCCAAGCCCGACGCCTCGAGAGATGGATCGACGGCCTGGCCGAGACAGGAAGGAACCAGTCGTGACCGATGTTTCCGCCTTCGCCGAGTTGGTACCCATGGATCACGGGCTCTGCGTGTTGACGACCTTGCGCGGCGACGGCAGTGTCCAGGCTTCTGTCGTCAACGCCGGAGTTTTGCCTCATCCACTGACCGGTGAGCAGGTCGTCGGGCTTGTCGCTATCGGCGGCGCACGCAAGCTGGACAATCTGCGCGCGGATCCCCGCGCCACCATCGTCGCGCGTGCCGGCTGGCAATGGGCGACCGTCGAGGGGAACGCTGAGATCGTGGGACCCGACGATCCACATCCCGACATCGACGGTCGCGCCCTGAGAACGTTGTTACGCAACGTCTTCCAGTGCGCAGGCGGCACCCACGACGACTGGGACACCTACGACCGAATCATGGCCGAGGAAAGGAGAGCGGCCGTGCTCGTCGCGCCCCGCCGGATCTACACGAACCCAACGACTGGCTAGCGCGTCGGCCGAGCCGCCTCCGGAGCTAATTCTTCACCGCGTGACCATCGCGTGGATCTCATCGACCGACCACGGAGAAGAATCCCGATGGTCGCGATAGCCAAGAATCGACGGCGTCTGACGAGCGAAGCGGCCCACGAAGCCGCCAGCGGCGATGAAGAACTGACCCGTGACGTCCTTCGCGAGATCGCTGGCGAGGTACGCGTACGTGGGCGCGACGTACTCGGGTGGGGGAGCGTCGAGCGCTGCCTGCATGCTCACGTCGTCCAACATGCCGCGGCGGTTCAACTCGCCGATGTGGGCCTCGTACTCCGGACCCGTCGACAGCCGCGTCTTCGCACCCGGGCAGACGACGTTCGCGCGCACGTCGTGCTCCTTCAGTTCGGCGGCGATCGCCATCGTCAGCCCGTTGACGCCCCCCTTGCCCGCCGGGTAACCGGTCCCGCCGTAATCGCCGAGGTATGCGAAGGAGCTGGTGTTGACGATCGATCCGCCACCTTGCGCGACCATGAGCGGCGCCGCGGCCCGGCAGGTCTCGAACGTCGTGCCGAGGTGGGAGTCGAGCAGGTCGTGGAACTGTGCGCTGGTGATGTTGAGGATCGACTCGTTGGCCATACCCGCGGTGCCTGCACAGTTCACCAGGATGTCGATCCGACCAAACTGTTGTATGCAGGCGTCGATCAATGCGTCGGCGACGGTCGGCTCGGCCGGGGAGCCCGGAAATGCGACGGCACCGGCAATGCGTTGGGCCGCTTCGGTTGCCGCGCCGGCGTCGCGGCCGTTAACGACCACACTGGCACCGTGCGCCGCCAGCAATTCGGCTACCGCCAGTCCGACACCGCGAGTACCGCCGACGACGACCGCACCTCGGCCGGCCAGCGGTTCGCTAATCGCTCTTGCCTTCCTGGCCGAACTCCATCACGTCCATATTCCAATAGCCGCGGAGGTTCGTCAGCAGACCGGCATCATTGACGCTATACGTGAAGATGCCACGCACCGTGCTGGTGACGCCATTGTCGAACCTGCTGCGCAGCACCAGGATATGAGCGATCTCATTGGGCGAGCTGGACGGGAACGTCTCCTCGCATGTGATCCGCAGATTGTTCGAGGCAATGTTGGAGTCGTAGAACGCGGCGGCGGCCTCCTTTCCCCGCACCCCATTGCCGTCCGGGTTCGTGATCGCCTCGCCGATCGGGTCCTCGATGACCACGTCATCGGCCATCAACCCCAACCAGCCATCCTTGTCGTGGGTCTGCACGCAACGCCACGAATTCTGCGACGCGGCCAACGCGGGTGTCACTTCAACGGTTTCTGTGTTGTTGTCGGGCATCTCACTCCTTTTGTTAGATGGCGCAGGCGGCGCGGGCGCCGTCCTCGGTGGCCTTACGGATCAGCCCGAGACCGGTGCAGTCGCCTGCTGCGTGCACGGCGGCATTGGGCAGGGCGGCGACGAGCTTTTCGTACAGTTCGGTGTTCGGCTGGAGGGTTCCCGCGATGACGACGGTGTCCGCCGCGAGTTGGCGGCTGCTGCCGCCGTACGGAGTGAAGACGACGCCGTCAGGGACGATCTCATCGACCAGTGCGCGCACGTGCACCGCAACGCCCAACCGATCGAGCCGGTCCATGTGTTCGGTCTTGCGTTTGTTGCCGAGCTCCGGCGCGATCGTCTTGTCGGCCTGGAGCACCGAGACGAACCGGCCACGCGCGGCGAGGAATTCGGCCAATTCCAGTGCGACCAGATCGGCGCCGACGATCACGACGCGGTGGCCCGTCGGCAACCATGCCTTGGACGCCACGCGTACGGCCCTGGGGCGGACCAGTCGCTGTCGCCAGCCACCAAACCGTTCCCGCAGCGCCTGGCCGGTCTGCACATGCGGCAGGTCCGAACCTGTGATCGCGGGCACTATCACCTGGCCGCCATTGGCCACCACTACCGCGTCGGGATGCAGCTCGACGATGTTGTCGACCGAAACCTCATGTCGCAGTTCGACCTTCACCGAGCTACGGCCGACTTCGTCACGTAACCACCGCAGGAACGGTTGGTTCTCGGGGTGCAGAATCGACGCCCACAGCAGCGCCCCGCCGGTCTGACTGTTGCGTTCGAACAGCGTGACGTGATGTCCGCGCTCCGCGGCAACCCGGGCGGTCTCCATGCCTGCCGGCCCGCTACCGATCACGACCACCCTCTTCGGGCGGGACACGTGAGGCGCAGCCAGCTCGCGTTCCTTGCCGGTGCGGGGATTCACCGCGCAGTCGACGGAGAACCGTTGTTCCATGGCGTCGATGCAGTTTTCGCACGAGATGCACTTGCGGACGCGGTCGGGACGACCGGCGGCGACCTTGTTCGGTAGCTCTGCATCGGCGAGCATCGGGCGGCCCATCGCGATGAAATCGGCGCGGCCGCCGGCGAGGATCTGTTCCGCGCGTTCGGGATCGTGGATGCGGCCGACGGCGATCACCGGCACATCGACGACCTGCTTGACCGCGGCGGCGGCGCCGACATTGACGGCGTCGCCGTCGTCAGCGGAGTTCACCATGCCGGTGACCAGCCGGTCGATCACGCCGCCGCTGACATGGAACGCGTCCACTCCTGCGGCCACCAGTTGCGGTGCCACCTGGGCGGTTTCGAACATCGGGCGACCGCCTGCGACCCGTTCATAGCCGGAGATGCGCAATGTGATCGGTAGCGCATCGCCGATCTCCGAGCGGATGGCCGCCAGCGCCTCGAGGACCACGCGGACGCGGCCCTTCACCGAATCGCCGCGGTAATCGTCGGTGCGGCGATTGCGCTGCGGCGCGAGGAACGAGCCGAGGAACATGTAGCCGTGCGCGGCGTGCAGTTCGATGCCGTCGTATCCCGCTTCGGCCGCGCGCCGCACCGCCGCCCTGAACAGGTCGAACACCTGGACGAGCTGCTCGTGGGTGACCTCGGCCGACGGCCTGCCGGTCAGGTAGGACGGAATGACCGACGGCCCAATGGAGGTCACGCCGTGCATCTCCGGTCCCAGCCCGTCGGGCCCCGCGTGCACAATCTGCGGCTGGATCTTCGCGCCGTGCTCGTGTACCACCTCAACCAGTGCACGGTGAGCATCGACGGCCGCGTCGGTGCCCAGATGCAATCCGCCAGGCGTCTCGGGGTGGTGGTGGTCGATTCCGGTGGCGCCCACGGTGATCAGCCCGACACCGCCCTTGGCCCGTGCCGCGAAGTAGTCGCGGGTGCGCTCCGACGGCAGGCCGTCCGGCGTCCCGTACATCGTCTCCATCGGAGACATCACCAGCCTGTTGCGCAGCGTCATCGAGCCGATCCGGCCCGGCTGCAACAGGTGTGGGAAGTGCTTGTTCACCGTGCGAAGCGGCCGGCGGGTGCGCCCACCCGCAAAGGGCTGCTCACCAGCTCCTACCGATCGTCGTCCGTGTAGCGGATCACGCCCCGAATGTTCTTGCCGTCCAGCATGTCCTGGTAGCCCTCGTTGATCTGCTCCAGCTTGTACTGCCGGGTGATCATATCGTCGATGTTGAGCTTGCCCGCCTTGTACATCGACAGCAGCTGCGGGATGTCGTAGTGCGGGTTTCCGCCACCGAAGATGGTGCCCTGCAGGTTCTTCTGCATCAACGTGAGCATGGCCAGGTTCAAGGTCACCTGGGTGTCCAGCAGGCTGCCTATCGCCGTCGCGACGCAGGTGCCACCCTTGGCCGTGATCATCAGGTAGGAGTCGATATCCTCGCCCTTGAGTTCGCCGACGGTCACGATCACCTTGTGGGCCATGAAACCGGCGGTCACCTCACCGATGCCCATCAGCGCGGCGTTGATGTCCGGATACGCATGCGTGGCACCGAATTTCAGCGCCGCGTCGCGCTTCCACTCGACCGGCTCGATGACGAAGATGTGCCGCGCGCCGGCGCTGACCGCGCCCTGCAGAGCAGACATGCCGACACCACCGACGCCGACGACCGCGACGTCCTGCCCGGGCCGGATGTCGGCGGTACGCACCGCCGAGCCGTACCCGGTGGTCACGCCGCAGCCCACGAGGCAGGCCACCTCGAATGGGATCGACTCGTCGATCTTCACCACCGAGCTCCGGTGCACGACCATGTACGGCGAGAAGGTGCCCAGCAGTGTCATCGGGAAGACGTTCTGGCCCTTGGCCTGGATGCGGAACGTGCCGTCGGAGACGGCGGCGCCGTTGAGCAGTCCGGCGCCCAGATCGCAGAGGTTGCGCAGCCCCGCCTGACACGACGGACACTTGCCGCACGAGGGAATGAACGACAGCACCACGTGGTCGCCGGGGGCAATGTCCTCGACCCCGGGCCCGACCTCGGTGACGATGCCCGCTCCCTCGTGCCCACCCAGCACGGGGAAGCCACCCATCGGAATGCCGCCGGTCACCAGATGGTGGTCGGAATGGCACATCCCCGACGCCTCCATCTGGATCTTGACCTCGTCCTTGACGGGGTCGCCGATCTCGATCTCCTCGACCGACCACGGCTGGTTGAACTCCCAGAGGAGAGCGCCTTTTGTCTTCATCGCATCCTGCTTTCAGTCGGAGTGCTGCAGCGTCAGACTAAGTTACCTACGTCACAGCCTGGCTACCAGATCGGTGATGGAGACTTTCCGAGCGGGTAGTAGCCGGGCACCTTCTCTCCTGCCATGCCGCGTTCGATGCGCTTCTGCATGCCCGCCGAGAGCTTGCCGGCCTTGATCAGGTCCATGTACAGCGTCGAGACGTGCCCGAAGTCGAAGAAGTCGCGCTGCCACTCGATCTTGGCGTTGGCGTCGAAGCGGAACCAGCTGCCGCCAATCCCGTACACCTCTTGCTCGACGCCATCTCCATCAGTTGCGACCTGCTTCCAGAAGCCGACCACCTCGCCGATCCTGTCGTCGATGATCACGCGCTGATACGGGTAGCGCCAGCCTTCGAGGCCCTCCATCTCCTGACCCAGCGCGATATTGCGGATCTCGTCGATGCCGACGCACATCACGTCTTCCTTCGGGCCGATGTTCCAGCCGTAGGTGGCGTCATCGGCGTAGAAGTCGGCCAGGCCCCGCCAGTCACCCGTGCGTTCGGCCTCGCGGTTGGCTTCCAGCCACCGCTCGACAAAATCCTCCAACTGCTCGCGGGGTAGTGACGGCATTGTCTTGACCTTTCTTGTTAGTCCTCTTCAACAATGGACAGGGCTTGCGTCGGACATGCCCACACGGCTTGCTCGATCTGTGCCCGATCCTCTTCGGGCGGTTCGTCATTGAGAATCTCGACCTGGCCACGCTTGGGCACTTTGAAGTAGTCGGGTGCCTCGACCTCACACATCGCGTGGCCCTGGCACAGGTCCAGATCGACTTCTACTCGATAGCCCATGGCTTCTCCTAAACGCGCTTGCGATAGCGCACCTTGGCGGGCTGGGCCAGCTGCACCACCATCTTGGAATGATCGTTGCGATAACTGTCGGACGGATGTGCCATCTCGAATTGATACTCGCGCAACAAGACCGAGAAGATCGCCTTGATCTGCATGGTGGCGAACGCCGCGCCGACACAGCGGTGTCGTCCGGCGCCGAACGGAATCCACGTCCACCGGTTGATCAGGTCTTCCTGCCGCGGCTTCTCGTAGCGGTCCGGGTCGAACGAGTCCGGTTCCGGGAAGTCCTCGGCGATCCGGTTGGAGATCGCCGGCGACGCGGCCACCATCTCGCCCTCGTGGATCGGATAGCCCGCCACCTCGAACTCGCCCCTGGCCACCCGCATCAGGATGATCAGCGGCGGATGCAGTCGCAGTGTCTCCTTGAGGACGTTCTCCAACTTCGGAATCTGGCGCAGCGCATGGAAACTCACTTCCTGGCCGTCGGCGTAGAGTTCCTCCAGTTCGGTGACCACGTCGGCGTACACGTCAGGGTGGCGCAGCATCTCGATCAACGTCCACGACGCCGTGCCGGAGCTGGTGTGGTGCCCGGCAAACATCATCGAGATGAACATGCCGGTGATCTCGTTGGCGGAGAACCGCGGATTGCCATCATCGTCGCGGATGGTGACCAGGACGTCGAGCATGTCGCGGTCGCTCTTGTCCTCGGGCGGGTTGGCGATCCGGTCGTTCATGATCTCCTGCACCAGCTCCACCAGCCCAAGCCGTGCTTCGTCGCGTAGTCGGAAGCTCTCGATCGGCAGGTACGGGTCGACGTAGCACAGCGGATCGGTGCCCTGCTCGAGTTGGTGGTAGAGCCGGGCGAAGCGGCCGTCGAGCTGTTCGCGGAACTTCTTGCCGATCAGGCATGCCGAGGACGTGTAGATGGTCAGCTCGGCGAAGAAGTCCAGGAGATCAATTTCTCCGCTCTCACCCCAACTTTCGATCATCCGGCGGACCTCACCCTCGATGGTGGTGGCGTGGCCCTTCATCTGCTCACCGCGCAGTGCGGCGTTGTGCAGCATCTCTTTTCGCCGTTCCGGATCGGTGTCGAACACCACGCCTTCACCGAAGATCGGCGTCATGAACGGGTATGCCGCGGCCTGATCGAGATCGTCGTCGCTGGACCGGAAGAAGAATTCGTTGGCCTCCGCGCCGGACAGGAAAACCACCTGCTTGCCGGCCAATTGGAATATCCCGACATCGCCGCACTCCTCACGGACGCGCTTCATCAAGGCGATCGGGTCGGTGCGAAACTCCTCAAGGTGGCCGTGCTCTTCTTGGCCGCCGGATACCCGCGGCACGGTCAGCGTCGTCATGACGGCATCCCTTCCGGTCCCAACTTGAGTTGCTGTCGTTCCTTGATGGTGGCCAGCGGCGCTTCCGGCTGAAGTTCCATGTTGGCGATGAAGCCGCCGCGCGGTGTCTCGGCGACGAACGCGATGGCCCGCGCCAGATCCTGCGGGCGCAGGAAGTAGTCATGACGGGCCTGGCCCCACTTGGCCCAGTCCTCCAGGGCGGGCCCGATCGACTCGGCGGGCAGGCTCCAGCCCATCGCCGTTTTCGTCGGCCCGGGATGGACGATCGACGCGCGCACGCCGGTGCCCTCGAGTTCCATCTGCAGGTTCGTGACCATTGCGACCAGCGCGGCCTTCGCGGCGCCGTAGGCGCCCATGTGGGGACGCTGCCGCAGCGCCACGTCGGAGCCGACGAAGATCACGTCTCCGCGTTGGCGTTCCACCATCCCTGGCAGCACGGCGGTGGCCAGCCGGTTGGCCCCGATGAGATGTATTTGTATCTGCGATTCGAAGGTGTCGGTGCTGATTTCGTGCAGCCGGCCGAAGTAGGTGTCGCCTGCTCCGGCCACCAGCAGCTCGATGTCGCCGAGTTCATCGGTGGCGCGGTGGACGAAGCCCTTGACCGAATCGGGATCCGTGACATCCAGAGGCAGCGCTACGGCCTCGCCGCCGTTGGACTTGATTTCGTCGACCAGCTCCTGGCATTTGTCGACTCGTCGGGCACCCAACGCAACCGGAAAGCCGTGCGCGGCAAGCTCGGTCGCGGTTGCCGCGCCGATTCCCGACGACGCGCCGGCGACGATCGCGGGCCTGCGCTGCGGCAGTGGTTCGAACCGGGGCATCTAGCGGACCTCCACGGTCATGGGTAGGTGGGCGAACCCGCGGACATTGCTCGAATGGACTCGGACGGCGCTGGCCTCATCTACCTCGTATCCGCGGATTCGCTTGAACAGTTCCGCCAGTGCCACCCGCGCTTCCATCCGGGCCAGGTGTGCACCGAGGCAGAAGTGTGCGCCGCTGCCGAAACTCACCAGTTTCGAACCGATTTCGCGACCGATGCGGTACTGGTCGGCGTCCTCGAAGACCCGGTCGTCGCGGTTGGCCGAACCGGGCAGCAGCAACAGCACGTCGCCGTCACGAAGGGTGGTGTCGTAGAGCGTCAGTTCGCCGGACACGGTGCGGGCCAGGATCTGGCTGGAGTTGTCGTATCGCAGTGTCTCCTCGACCCACAGCGGGATCTTGGAGTGGTCGTCGTGGACCTGCGCCAACTGATCGGGGAACTTCGCGCCCCAATATGCCGCATTGGCAAGCAGTTTCGTGGTGGTCTCGTTGCCCGCGACCACCATCAGAAACAGGAACGCCATGATCTCGTCGTCGGTGAGGCGGTCGCCGTCGGCCTCGGCTTCCAGCAGCGCAGACGTCAGGTCGTCGCTTGGCTTCCTGCGGCGCTCGGCGACCATCTCGGCGTAGTAGACCATCAGGTCGGCCGAGGACTGCATGGCTGATGCCGGCACGTCGGCCAGTCCCTCATCGCGGTGCATGACACCGTCGGCCAAGGCGCGGATGCGCGCCCGGTCCGGCTCGGGCACTCCCATGAGTTCGGAGATGACGTCCATCGGCAGCTTGCCCGCGAACTCGTCGACATAGTCGAAAGTGTCGGACTGCAAAGCGGTTTCGAGGTGCTGCACGGCTATCTCGGTGACGCGCGGTTCGAGCTCGCGAATGCGGCGGGGTGTGAAGCCTTTTGACACCAGGGTGCGCAGCCGGAGATGAGCCGGGTCGTCGAGGGCCAGGAAGGACATCACCTTGTGTGCGTCCAGAGTGCGCGAGATCGGATCGAGTGAGACGCCGAACTTGTTGGACAGCGTGGTGCTGTTGCGGAAGCCCTGCAGCACGTCGCTATGACGCGACAACGCCCAGAACTTCAGCTCGTCATTGCGATACAGCGGAGCCTCGTCGCGCAGCCGCTTGTAGTACGGGTACGGGTCTTGGTGGAAGTCGTAGTCGTACGGATCAAGCACCAGATCACTGGTATCTACAGTCACTGTTCTTCTCCCAGGATGAGGCCGACCACGTACGTGAGGCGGTCGGCAATCTGGTGGTAGGTGACGACGCCGCTGCCTGCGTGGACCAGCGCGCCGAAGTACGTCATCTCCAGCGCGGACACTGTGCGCGGGTCGGCATCGGGACCGACCGCCGACCGGATGCGGCGATGGATCTCCGCGCCGATGCGGTCGCGGACCGCCCGCACGGCCTGGTCGCCATTGCTCAGCAGCGCCGTCGTGCAGGCGGCCGCGACCTCGGGCTCGTCGGCGATCATCAGGGTCAACGCGCGCAGCGCCTGCTCGACCCGACTCGTCCTGCTGTCGTTGACGTCGGTGAAGTACGGCACCTGACGGACCAGGTCCAGGTAGACCTCGGCGATCAGATGGTTTTTCGACGAGAAGTACGTGTAGGCGGTCGCCGGGGCGACCTTTGCCCGGGCTGCCACCGCACGCACGGTCAGGTCGGCGTACGACGACTCGCGCAGCATTTCCACGCCAGCGGCGAGCACCTTGCGGAAGGTCTCCTCCTGGCGCCGGTTACGCGGCGTCTCTGTGAGGGCGACCACGGCATCGCTGGACACATGTCCAAGTTATCCGACGAGGTAGGTTGTAGGCAAGCATGCAGGTAAGGCGGGCGTGCTTGCCACGCCCCGCGATCGAGGGCTATCGTTCGGATAACTCAAGTCGGACAGTTGTCCAGCAAAGAAGCGGAGAGTTGATATGGGCCTGCTGAACGATCGCCAGAGTCAACTGCTCATCGACGGCAAGCTGGTGGCAGGCAGCGGGGGCACATTCCCCACGGTCAACCCGGCCACCGAGGAGGTGCTGGGCGTTGCCGCCGATGCCACCGTCGATGACATGGGCCGGGCGATCGAGGCGGCCCGCCGCGCGTTCGACGAGTCCGACTGGTCGACGAACATCGAGCTGCGGGTGCGGTGCGTTCGCCAGCTGCAGTCGGTGCTGCGCGAGCACATTGAAGAATTGCGGGAACTGACGATTTCCGAGGTCGGCGCACCGGTGATGCTGACCTCGATGGCGCAGCTGGAGGGCCCGGTCGCCGACCTCAGCTTCTGCGCGGACACTGCCGAGTCGTATCAATGGACCACCGATTTCGGTATCGCCGAGCCGATGGGGATTCCGACGCGTCGCAGTGTGGTCCGTGAAGCCGTCGGCGTAGTGGGTGCCATTACCCCGTGGAATTTCCCGCACCAGATCAACCTGGCCAAGCTCGGGCCGGCGCTGGCGGCGGGCAACACCGTCGTGCTCAAGCCCGCGCCGGACACCCCATGGTGCGCGGCGATCCTCGGCGAACTCATCGAGCACACCGACTTTCCGCCCGGCGTGCTCAACATCGTCACCTCCAGCGACCACGGTGTCGGCGCGCTGTTGTCGAAAGACCCACGCGTGGACATGGTTTCGTTCACCGGGTCGACGGCGACGGGACGCGCGGTGATGGCCGACGGCGCCGCGACGCTGAAGAAGGTGTTCCTCGAACTCGGGGGTAAGTCGGCGTTCCTCGTGCTCGACGACGCCGACCTCGCCGGTGCGTGCTCGATGTCCGCGTTCACCGCCTCGATGCACGCCGGACAGGGCTGCGCGATCACCACACGGCTGGTGGTGCCCCGGCCGCGCTACGACGAAGCGGTCGAGGCGGCGGCGGCCACAATGGGGTCGATCAAGCCCGGGGACCCGACCGACGCCGG
>JAJKIB010000159.1 GCA_021154745.1 Mycobacterium sp. | reverse complement strand
TCAGCGGACCCGTACGGCCCCCTCTCGCTCTACGACTTCCTCGTCACCTTGCGGCAGGGCGGCCCCCACGGTGGCCCCTTCAGCTACCGGTCGTGCGAGACCGACGTGCTCGGCTGGATAGCCGAGGCCGCGAGCGGAGTTCGGATGCCTGAGCTCATGTCCAATCTGCTGTGGAGCCGGATCGGCGCTGAGTTCGATGCCAACATCGGCGTCGACTCCGTCGGCACCGGGATGTTCGACGGCGGTGTCTCAGCCGCTCTTCGTGATCTCGCGCGGTTCGGGTCAATGGTCCTGAATGACGGGACGTCCCTCACGGGCGAACAGGTCGTCCCGGTGTCCTGGATCCGCGACACCCTCGCCGGCGACGCCGACTCGCGCGACGCCTTCGCCGCCTGCCCCGTGGACAACGGCATGCCGGGCGGCATGTACCGCAACCAGTTCTGGATCCCGTACCCGGACAGCACTGTGCTGTTGTGCCTCGGCATCCACGGCCAGATGATCTACCTCAACCGCGCAGCTCGCGTAGTCGCGGCCAAACTCTCGAGCTGGCCGATGCCCCAAGATCCCTGGAAGCTTTCCACAACCATCCGGGCGTTCGATGTCGTGGCGGCACACCTGCGTTAGCGCCCGGCGGACACCCTGGGACACCGGAAAACCGGCGTCGAAGGCAGATTGCCCTTGACGGACACGCTGGGTGACCATCACGCTTCCCGAGGCGGGCGTTTCCTCCAACATCGGAGTCGATCATGTCCCAGGCGAGCGTGAACCACACCGAGCACGGACATTCTCACGGCCACCTGAGACGCACCGTCGGGTTCTGGGGCCTGATGTTCGTTTCACTCGGCTCGATCATCGGCTCGGGATGGTTGCTCAGCGCACTCAGCGCCTCGCAGGTCGCCGGGCCATCGGCGATCCTCTCGTGGATCCTCGCGGCGATCATGCTCACCGTCCTGGCGCTGGTCTACGCGGAGCTCGGCGCCACCTACCCGGTCGCCGGCGGAACCGGCAGGTTCCCGTACTTCTCGCACGGCCCGCTCGCCGGGTTCGTCGCCGGTTGGGCATCCTGGCTGCAGGCCGTCATGATCGCGCCGATCGAGGTGCTGGCGGCGATCGCCTACGCCAACAGCCTTCATTCGGTGCAGGAGCACTTCAACATGATCCACCAGAGCGGCAGCAAGGAGGGCTTGCTCAACGGGCTGGGCCTGATCGTCGCCGCCATCGCGTTGCTCCTGTTCACCGCGATGAACCTCGCCGGGGCGCAGTTCATGGCCGAGAGCAATGCGATCGTCGTGATCTGGAAGACCGCGGTACCCGTCCTTGCCATCATCGTGATCGCCTCAATGTCCTTCCACCTCGGCAATTTCCACGACACAGAGGGTGGATTCATGCCGTACGGCATCCACGGTGTGTTCGCCGCGCTTCCGCTGGGGGTGGTGTTCGCGTTGCAGGGCTTCGAACAGGCGGTGCAACTCGCGGGCGAGGCACGTGATCCTAGAAGAGACCTGTCTCGCGCGATCATCGTCGCGATGGCGGTCGGCGGCACGATCTACGTGCTGCTCCAGTTCGTGTTCATCGGTGCCGTGGACCCGATACATGTCGCCGGCGGATGGGCCAACCCGCTGGGCGGCAACGCGTCGACCGACCAGGGCGCGTGGCACACCCTCGCCCTCGCGGTCGGCGCCGGCTGGCTGGCCGCGATCATCGTCATTGACGGCGTCGTCTCGCCGTCCGGCACCGGAATCGTCTATGTGGGAACGACCGCCCGGCTGTCGTATGCGCTCGGCGAGGAGCGCGAGATGCCAAGCGCACTCGCCTCGGTCAACTCGAAGGGCACGCCGGTCGTGTCGATCCTGGTCGCCTTCGTCGTCGGCCTGGCCGCGCTCGGGCCGTTCCCCTCGTGGAACAAGCTCGTGAACGTGGTGACCGGGACGACGGCCGTCATGTACGCGTTCGCGCCGGTTTCGCTGGCGGCACTGCGCAAACGCGATCCTGACCGGCCCCGGCGGTATGTGATGCCGATGTCGAAGATCTTGACCCCGGCGGCGTTCTGTTCGGCGAGCTTGCTGCTCTACTGGGGCGGGTTCCAAACGATGTGGAAGATCGACTGCGCGTTGATCGTCGGCTTGATCTTGTTCTCGATCGGCGTGTCGGCCGCGAAGACCGATGCGCAGAGCATGCTCCGCGCGGCCGTGTGGATCGCGCCGTGGCTGTTCGGGATGACACTGATCGACGCGTTCGGCAGGTATACGAGTGAGACGAACGGGGTCAGCAGCCATACTCACATCGGGAACTGGTGGGATCTGCTGCTGGTCGTCGGGTTCAGTCTGGTGATCTTCTATTACGCGGTAAGCACCGCCATGCCGTCCGAGGAAGTGCAGGCGCTGGTCGAGGTGGACGCAGATCAGATCGTCCCCGAAACGGTTTAGCGCATGGCGGATCTGCTGTCGCTCTTTCCATCGGGCAGCGCGGTCGATGACAACGGCGGCCTCGTCGTCGACGGGTGTCGTGCCAGTGACCTAGCGGCCGAGTTCGAGACACCGGTCCTGGTCGTCGCCGAGACCGCCCTGCGCGCCAGGGCACGGGAGTACGTGGCCGAGCTCGCCGCGCGATGGCCGAAGTCGCGAGTCGTCTTTGCCTCGAAGGCGTTCCCGTGCACCGCCGTACAACGGGTCATGACCGAGGAGCGCATCGGCCTCGACGTCGCCGGCGGTGGCGAGATCGTCACGGCGCTGCGGGCAGGGGCCGACCCGGCGTCGCTGATCCTGCACGGAAACGCGAAGACGGATGCGGAGATCGCTCTCGCCGTCGAACGCCGGATCGGTCTCGTCGTGATCGACAACAGCGACGACGTCGACCGGCTCGAGGCGACTGTTCCGGCGGCCCGTCCGCAGGACGTGCTGGTGCGCATCATTCCGGGTGTCACGGCGGACACCCACGCAAGCGTTCTGACCGGCCATGAGGGATCCAAGTTCGGGTTGGCGCCGGCTGCCGCGGCCGAGCTGATCAAGCGCATCGAACAGAGTTCGAAGCTGCGCATGCGAGGGCTGCACGTGCATGTCGGATCACAGATCCTGGATGTCGAGCCCTTCGCACAGTCGGTGGCGCCGCTCGCATCGCTCGGTGCGTTCGAGGTCTACGACCTCGGCGGCGGCCTGGGCGCGCGCTACACCTACGACGACCACCCGCCGTCGGTAGCCGCGTACCTCGATGCCCTCGTCGGCGCCGCCTGGGCGCATCTGCCGTCGGATTCCCAACTGATCATCGAACCCGGCCGGAGCCTGGTCGCCAATGCCGCCATGACGCTGTACCGGGTCGTCACCATCAAGCGCGGAAAGGTCACCTTCGTCGCCGTCGACGGCGGGATGGGCGACAACCTCGAGGTTGCCCTGTTCCATCAGCGGTTCGAGGCCGGGCTGGCGGAGCGGTTGAACGCCGCCCCCGGAGAGCTGGTCACCGTGGTCGGACGGCATTGCGAGAGCGGTGACGTCCTCGTCGACGGCGTGCAACTGCCCGCGCCCCGTGTCGGCGATCTGCTTGCCGTTCCCGCCACTGGGGCGTACTGCTTCACGATGTCGAACAACTACAACGGCAATCGCCGGATACCGGTTGTCTTCGCGAACGCCGGCCGCCCTCGCCTCGTCGTCCGCCGCGAGACCTGGGACGACCTGCTCGCGCGTGACGTCGGCTGAAGCGCCGTCCGCGTGCCGGAGGACTCAGCCGCCACCTTCAGCGGGGAGCCGCTTGTGGAACCAGAGAGCCGCCGTCCCGCACGGGTTGTCCTCGACCCGACCGACGAGCTCGTAGCCGCGGCGTTCGTAGAATCCCGGAGCCTGGAACTCGTAGGTGAACAGCACGACCTGCCGACAGCCACGCGCCAGAGCAGCAGCCTCGGCGGCCGCGATCAGCCGGGTGCCGATTCCCTGCCGGCGAAGGCTCGGGTCCACCCACAGGTTCTCGAGTTCACAGCAGCCTCCCCACGTCCAGCCGTAGACGCCGGCGCGGACTTCGCCGCCGTCGCGGACGAACACCGCAAGCTCCATGTCGTCGCCGTGGCCGGACGCGGCTACGGCTTCGCGGCGCACCTCGGTTTCGAGCAGGGCAGCATCGCGCGGGTCGGGGCTGTCCTCAACACAGATATCCACGCACGACCCCGGGCTCAGGCTGGGACGAGGAGCTGCTCCATGAGCGCCAGATCGTCGAAGTAGGAGCGAAACGCCTGGATCTTGTCACCACGGAATTCAGCGAACGTCGCACCTCCGACATGAACGTGGCGCCCGGTGGCTTCCACCGTGACGTCGTCGTCGACGGTCAGCGGGCCGGTGTGGTCGGCGTCGAGTCGCCACTCGGCGATGACCTTGTTGCCGCCCACATGCAAGCTCCGAATCGACAGGCTGACGTTCGACAAAGTCTCGTCTCTGGCCTTCAGTGCCTCGGACAGTTCCGCCAGCGACGACACATGTAGAGCGGGCGACCAGCCACGTACGTCCTCGGTGAACAAGGTGCTCGGGTCGTCGGAGCCCGCACCGACGACAGTTTCGAGCGCGCGAACGAATACGTCACGACGAGATTCAGACACCGAATGCTCCTTTGTGTCTCCAGGTCGATGGTCCACTGCCACCGGTCAGCCGAGCAATTTGCCCTTGGCGGAGGCGAACTCCTCATCAGTCAGCGCACCCGACTTGTGCAACTCAGCGAGTTTCTCGATCTCCTCGAGGTCGGCGGCGTCCGGGCCCGTGTCTTGAGGCGGTGCGGGGGCGTACTCGGTCGCCTGCTGATCGTCTTCGTACTGCTCGTCTTCCTGATTCTGCCGCCCGTGCTTCTTTCCCTGGTGGTAAGCGACGGCCCCGGCGGCCGCTCCCACGACGAGTCGACGGCGCATGCGGCGACGCATGATCCCCATGGAAGGCTCCTGTGGTCACTCTGGACGCGGCCGGCTCAGGACGCCGGCAGCCGTCTGTCACTGCAACCTATGAAGGGGGGGTCAGCCCCGGCATCCCCCAGGAAGGATGACGTTTCGCCGCGCGATCGGGCCGGCTTTCGGGCTGATCACGGAACCTCCGGCGGCCAGGGGTCTCGGACGCCGCGCCTCGTTCGGTGTCGCTGCGGCACTGAGCCGGGGGCTCGCCGAAGCGACGGCGTTGCCCCGCGTTCCGGTTCGCCGGGTCGCTGCCCAGCCCATCGCCAGCCGCCGTCGCACCATACTGACGCACATGCGTCCGTTCCGATTCCTGGCTGATGTCCATGCGATCGTCACCGGTCGGGAGTTGGCTGCCCGCGCGCGCCGCGCGGAGGACATCGGCTATCACGCGCTGGTCCTGCCGGATCACTTGCTAGGCCAGCTATCCCCGGTTGTCGCCATGGCGACGGTAGCGGCGGCAACCTCGACGTTGCGCATGTCGGCGTTCGTGATGAACAACGACCTGCGTCATCCGGCCGTGCTTGCCCAGGACCTGGCCAGCATCGATGTGCTCTCCGGCGGCAGGGTGGACGTCGCCATCGGGGCAGGCTGGAACAAGCCGGAGTACGACGCCATCGGCATGGCATTCGATCCGACCCCGGTGCGGCAGGCCCGGCTGGCCGAGTCGATCACCGTGCTGAAGGGGCTGTTCAGTGGCTCGCCGTTCAGCTTCGCCGGCGAGCACTACACGATTACCGACTACGCCGCCGAGCCGGTTCCGGTGCAGCGACCCCATCCACCGTTCTTCGTCGGCGGCGGCGGTCGGCGCACACTCACGCTGGCCGGGCGGGAAGCGGACATCGTCGGATTGGCGCCGCGCATCCTGGCGCACGCCAGGGTCGATGCCGGGTCGCTGACGTTGGCCGCAGCTCGCGAGAAGATCGGGTGGGTACGCGACGCCGCCGGTGAGCGTTTCCCGTCGCTGGAGTTCAACATCTACCCGTCGACGTGGCCGGTGGTGGTAACCGACAACCTGCGTGGCGAGGCGCGCCGGGTCATCGACCATCTCCGGTCGCTAACCGGCGTCGAACTCACCGAGGACGAGGTGATCGACTCGCCGCACCTGTTCATCGGGTCCGTTGACCGGCTCGTGGAGAAATTCGTGCAGTTGCGCGAGCAACTCGGTATCTCCTCCATCATGCTCGGCGAGATCGACGAATTGACGCCGGTTCTGGCCCGCCTGTCCGATCACTGAGCGTCGTGCGCGGAGATTGACCGTTCGGTCAGCGAGAAGACCGTCTCCCGCCTACCCGTGCGATGACAACCTGACTGAGGTCTGGCTCTGGCTGACGTCCAGCTCTAGGTGCGGATACGGTCGTGAGATGAGTTCGCTCGATTCGTTCACCGCGATTGCCAGCCAAGTCAGCGGGCTGGCCGCCGTGTCGACGATGCGTGCTGACGCGACGATCCAGTCCTCGCTCGTCAACGCGGGCGTTGCGCCCAACCCGATCGGCGGCGAACCGGTTCTCGCGTTCGTCACCTACGGCAAGGTCAAGCTGGGCAACCTTCGCGCTCGGCCGCAGACCACGGTGACCGCGTACGCGAACTGGCGGTGGTCGACGGTCGAGGGCCGAGCCATGATCGTCGGGCCGGACGATCCCCATCCGGAGATCGGCGCCGAGCGGCTGCGACTGCTGCTGCGCGAGGTGTTCACCGCTGCCGGCGGCGGCCACGACGACTGGCCGACGTACGACCGGGTCATGCGCGAAGAGCGCCGGGCGGTCGTGCTCGTCACGCCGACGCGTGTCTATCCCGGCTAGATGCGCCGAAGGCCCATCCACTCGTCGTGGGAACTCCCGCTGCGGCGGCCTACAGCAGTG
>JAJKIB010000158.1 GCA_021154745.1 Mycobacterium sp. | reverse complement strand
CGAGATCGAACGCCTCGACGAGATCGCCGGTGCCGCCGGTGTAGTTCAGGACGTTCTGGTCCGAGTCACCGTCGGCGTCGAGGCGCACACCCACGAGTTCATCTCCACCGCGCACGAAGACCAGAAATTCGGGCTGTCGCTGGCCAATGGTGCGGCGATGGCCGCCGTGCGGCGCGTGTTCGCCACCGATCACCTGCGCCTGGTCGGCCTGCACAGCCACATCGGGTCGCAGATCTTCGACGTCGACGGCTTCGAGCTCGCCGCGCACCGGGTGATCGGCCTGCTGCGCGACGTCGTCGCCGAGTTCGGCGTCGACAAGACAAGTCAACTCGAGGCGGTCGACCTCGGCGGCGGCCTGGGCATTTCGTATCTGCCGCAGGACGATCCGCCGCCGGTAGAGGACCTTGCCGCCAAGCTTGGCGCCATCATCCGCAACGAATCCGCCGCGGTAGGCCTGCCCACACCGCGACTCGTAGTGGAACCAGGTCGGGCCATCGCCGGCCCCGGCACCATCACCCTGTACCAGGTCGGCACCGTGAAGGATGTGGCCGTCAGTCCCACCGCGCACCGCCGCTACGTCAGCGTCGACGGTGGAATGAGCGACAACATCCGCACGTCGCTGTACGGCGCCGAATACGACGTACGACTAGTGTCCCGCACAAGCAACGCATCACCTGCCCTGTCGCGCGTGGTCGGAAAGCATTGCGAAAGCGGCGATATCGTCGTCCGCGACACTTGGCTGCCCGACGACGTCACACCCGGCGATCTGCTGGGCGTGGCCGCGACTGGCGCATACTGCTACTCCATGTCCAGCCGTTACAACCTGATCGGCCGCCCCGCCGTGGTGGCCGTGCGCAGCGGGAAGGCCCGCCTGATTCTGCGCCGGGAGACGGTCGACGACCTACTGAGTTTGGAGGTAAACCAGTGAATGGTGACGAAAAGCCCGTCGGCATAGCCGTGTTGGGGCTCGGCAACGTGGGCAGTGAAGTGGTCCGCATCATCGAGGACAGCGCTAGCGACCTGAGCGCCCGCATCGGGGCCCCGCTCGTGCTGCGCGGCATCGGGGTGCGCCGGGTGGCCGACGACCGAGGCGTGCCGATCGAACTGCTCACCGACAACGTCGAAGAGCTGGTGTCCCGCGACGATGTCGACTTGGTCGTCGAACTGATGGGGCCGGTCGAGCCTGCCCGCAAGGCCATCCTCAGCGCGCTGGAACAGCGCAAATCCGTCGTCACCGCCAACAAGGCGCTGATGGCCGTGTCCACGGGCGAACTGGCGCAGGCCGCCGAGCATGCCCACGTCGACCTCTACTTCGAGGCGGCCGTGGCTGGTGCGATTCCCGTCATCCGCCCGCTCACCCAATCGCTCGCGGGCGACACGGTGCTTCGGGTCGCCGGAATCGTCAACGGCACCACCAACTACATCCTCTCGGAGATGGACAGCACCGGTGCCGACTACGCCAGTGCCCTCGCCGACGCCAGCGCACTGGGCTATGCAGAGGCCGACCCGACCGCCGACGTCGAGGGGTACGACGCCGCGGCCAAGGCCGCGATTCTCGCGTCGATTGCGTTCCACACCCGCGTCACCGCCGACGACGTCTACCGCGAGGGCATCACCAAGGTCACGCCAGCCGACTTTGCGTCAGCGCGGGCACTGGGCTGCACCATCAAACTGCTGGCCATATGCGAGCGGCTCACCACAGACAAAGCGCAGCAACGCGTCTCGGCACGCGTCTATCCTGCGCTGGTGCCGCTCGATCACCCGCTGGCCGCGGTCAACGGTGCGTTCAACGCCGTCGTGGTGGAGGCCGAGGCCGCAGGCCGGCTGATGTTCTACGGCCAGGGTGCGGGCGGCGCACCGACGGCCTCCGCGGTGATGGGCGATGTCGTCATGGCTGCCCGTAACCGGGTGCAGGGCGGCCGCGGGCCGCGCGAATCGAAGTACGCCAAGCTGCCGATCTCGCCGATCGGGTTCATCCCCACCCGCTACTACGTCAACATGAATGTCGCCGACCGACCCGGCGTGTTGTCCACGGTCGCAGCTGAATTCGGCAAGCGTGAAGTCAGCATCGCCGAAGTGCGTCAAGAGGGCGTCGTCGACGAGGGCGGGCAGCGGTGTGGCGCGCGCATTGTCGTCGTCACGCACCAGGCCACCGACGCCGCGCTGTCGGACACCGTTGCGGCGCTGGCGGATCTCGATGTCGTGCAGAGCGTCAACAGCGTGCTGCGCATGGAAGGAACGAGCGATTGAGCACCGTCCCGCCCACCGCCGTTCATAAGCCCTGGCCGGGACTGATCGCGGCCTACCGCGACAGGCTGCCGGTCGAGGACAACTGGACACCGGTCACGCTGCTCGAGGGCGGCACCCCGCTGATTTCCGCACCGCGGCTGTCCGAATACACCGGGTGCACAGTGCATCTGAAGGTCGAGGGACTCAACCCAACGGGCTCGTTCAAGGACCGCGGCATGACCATGGCCGTCACCGAGGCGGTCGCCAGGGGCCAGCAGGCCGTGCTGTGTGCATCGACGGGCAACACGTCGGCGTCGGCCGCGGCGTATGCGGCGCGCGCAGGCATCACCTGTGCGGTGCTGATCCCGCAGGGCAAGATCGCGATGGGCAAGCTCGCGCAGGCGGTCATGCACGGCGCGAAGATCATTCAGATCGACGGTAATTTCGACGACTGCCTGGAATTGGCGCGCAAGCTCACGGCCGACTTCCCGACCATCTCGCTGGTCAACTCCGTCAACCCGTTCCGCATCGAAGGCCAGAAGACCGCGGCGTTCGAGATCATCGACGCGCTCGGCGCAGCACCCGATGTGCATGCGCTGCCCGTCGGCAACGCGGGCAATATCACCGCCTACTGGAAGGGCTATACCGAGTACCACCGTGACGGGCTGTCCGACCGGCTGCCCCGCATGCTCGGCACCCAGGCAGCGGGAGCCGCGCCGCTGGTGCTCGGCGAGCCGGTATCCGAGCCCGAGACAATCGCCACGGCGATCCGGATCGGCTCACCGGCGTCGTGGACATCGGCGGTCGAGGCCCAGCAGCAGTCAAAGGGCCGTTTCCTTGCCGCCACCGACGAGGAGATCCTCGCCGCGTATCACCTGGTGGCGCGCACCGAGGGCGTCTTCGTCGAGCCCGCGTCGGCGGCCAGCATCGCCGGTCTGCTGAAGTCGATCGAGGACGGCTGGGTGGCGAAGGGGTCGACCGTGGTGTGCACGGTGACCGGCAACGGGCTCAAGGATCCCGACACCGCACTCAAGGGCATGCCCGCCGTCACTCCGCTGCCGGTTGATCCCGTCGCCGTGGTCGCGAAGCTGGGATTGGTCTAAGCGGCGTGATCCAGACTCTGCCGGCAGGGCTGACGGCGACCGCCGTCGTGGCGGCGTCAAGCGCCAACCTCGGGCCCGGTTTCGACAGTCTGGGCCTGGCGCTGAGCCTCTACGACGAAATCACCGTCGAGACAACGGAATCAGGTCTCACCGTCGAAGTGGAGGGTGAAGGCGCCGGCCAGGTACCGCTGGACTCGACGCACTTGGTGGTGCGGGCCATCGAACATGGATTGCACGCTGCGGACGTCACGGTGTCCGGCCTGAAGGTCCACTGCCGCAACGACATTCCGCACTCCCGCGGGTTGGGTTCGTCGGCCTCGGCGGTCGTCGGCGGGCTCGCAGTCGTCAACGGCCTTGTTACGCAAGTCGACTCGCCACCACTGGCCGAATCGGAACTGATTCAGCTGGCCAGCGAGTTCGAGGGACATCCGGACAACGCGTCGGCCGGCGTCCTTGGTGGGGCGGTGGTGTCCTGGACGGAGCACGAAGGTGTGCTGCCGCGCTATGCGGCGGTGCCGCTGCGATTGCACCCCGACATCCACCTGTTTCCGGCTATTCCCGAGGAACGCTCGTCGACGGCCGAGACGCGCGTGCTGCTTCCCGACCACGTCAGCCACACCGACGCCCGGTTCAACGTCAGCCGCGCGGCCCTGCTGGTGGTTGCGCTGACCGAGCGGCCCGATCTGCTGATGGAAGCGACGGAGGACGTCCTGCACCAGCCGCAGCGCGCAGCGGCCATGCCGGCATCGGCGGAATACCTGCGGATACTGCGGCGTTGTGGTATATCGGCAGTGCTGTCCGGAGCCGGACCTGCGGTTATCGCACTGACTTCCCGGCCAGAACTGCCTTCAGAGGCGTTGGATTACGGCGCCGCCAACGGGTTCACCATCAGCAAGATGGCCGTTGGTGAAGGCGTCCGATGGACGTCCGGGGCAACCGTTCGGAGCTAGTGCCGCACCACACGAGTCACATGTGAATCAGAGTGTTTCTTGCTTCCGGCCCCGAACCGGGTTATCCTCGCTGTCGTCCAGCAATCGCAGCGTCTCTGCCTGCGCCGACACTAGGACGACCACTTCCCTTTTAGGTGTTCAATCTTGTGGACTGACGGTTCGCCGCAAACCGGCGAATCCCGGCGATCACCGTTGCAGAGGCAATGGTGGGACCTCCGCATTCAGCGCATCAGCTGAGTGCCCCGGACCCCCGCGTCGACTTGATCAGCGGGGGATCAGAAAGGAAATCCGTGACTGAAACGGACCTCATCACGGCTGGTGGCAGCAGCAACGAAAACGTCGAGCTGCCGAAAACCGAAACCGTGAATACAGACTCAACTCCCGCGGAACCGGACGCGTCGACCACGACGTCCACCGCGGAAACCGCTCCCACGGCCGATGTGGCGTCGGGCGATCGCCCCGCGTCCCTGTCGACCATGGTGCTGCCCGAACTGCGTGCCCTCGCCAAGGAGATCGGCGTAGAGGGTGCATCCGGAATGCGCAAGAGCGAGCTCGTTGCCGCCATCCGCGAACGCCGCGGTGACTCCAACGGTCGTTCGAAGCCGGCGGTCGCCAGAGACGCCAATGACACCGCGACGCCAGAAGCCAGTACCGCGACGGATGCGGGCGCGACCGACGCCGGCGCGACCGAGCAGGTCACCGAGGAGCAACCCCCGCAACGCCGCGAGCGTCGGGGCGCCTCGCGCGGGGCCGGCGCGGCCGGCGGCTCGGAGCAGAACAAGCAGCAGGCCGACCAGCAGAGCAAAGCCGACACCGAACGTGAGCGGCCCGCCAAGCAGGACACCAAGTCCGACGGCGGCGACCAGCAAGGCGATCAGGGCGGTCAGAATCGCGGCGGCAACGCCGGCGATGACGACGGCGACGCCCGTGGCGGCCGCCGGGGGCGCCGCTTCCGTGACCGCAGGCGCCGTGAGCGGGGCGGCGAGGGCGGCGGTGGCGACCGCGATACCGAACTGCGCGAGGACGACGTCGTTCAGCCCGTCGCGGGCATCCTCGACGTGCTCGACAACTACGCGTTCGTCCGGACCTCGGGCTATCTGGCAGGTCCCAACGACGTCTACGTGTCGATGAACATGGTGCGCAAGAACGGCCTGCGCCGCGGCGACGCGGTGACCGGCGCGGTGCGCGTGCCCAAGGACGGCGAGCAGCCCAACCAGCGGCAGAAGTTCAACCCGCTGGTCCGGCTCGACACCGTCAACGGCAAGCCCGTCGACGAGGCCAAGAAGCGGCCGGACTTCACCAAGCTCACGCCGCTGTATCCCAACGAGCGGCTGCGCCTGGAGACATCCAGCGAGAAGCTGACCACCCGCGTGATCGACCTGATCATGCCGGTCGGCAAGGGCCAGCGTGCGCTGATCGTGTCGCCGCCGAAGGCCGGCAAGACCACGATCCTTCAGGACATCGCAAACGCGATCACCCGGAACAACCCGGAATGCCATCTGATGGTGGTGCTCGTCGACGAGCGTCCGGAAGAGGTCACTGACATGCAGCGCTCGGTGAAGGGTGAGGTCATCGCCTCGACCTTCGACCGGCCGCCGTCGGACCACACTCAGGCCGCAGAGCTCGCGATCGAACGGGCCAAGCGCCTGGTCGAGCAGGGCAAGGACGTCGTCGTGCTCCTCGACTCGATCACCCGACTGGGCCGTGCGTACAACAACGCATCGCCGGCGTCGGGCCGCATCCTGTCCGGTGGTGTCGACTCGACCGCCCTGTACCCGCCGAAGCGGTTCCTCGGCGCGGCCCGCAACATCGAAGAGGGCGGCTCGTTGACGATCATCGCCACCGCGATGGTGGAGACCGGTTCGACCGGTGACACCGTCATCTTCGAGGAGTTCAAGGGCACCGGCAACGCCGAGCTCAAGCTGGACCGCAAGATCTCCGAACGCAGGGTCTTCCCGGCCGTCGACGTCAACCCGTCCGGCACCCGTAAGGACGAGCTGCTGCTCTCGACCGACGAGTTCGCGGTCGTGCACAAGCTGCGCCGCGTGTTGAGCGGCCTCGACCCGCATCAGGCCATCGACTTGCTGATGAGCCAGCTGCGCAAGACCAAGAACAACTACGAGTTCCTGGTGCAGGTCTCCAAAACCGCCCCAGGCAACATGGACTCCGACTAGTCACACAGCGGGGTCGGCCCGCAACCCCGGCATGACGTAGCGGCGCACATGCGCCGCGACCGCGTCGGCGTCACTGGGATCAAGCGTGTCGCCTGGAACGGTGGCGAGCGAAAGCAGTACGCGCGCCACCCATTCCGACGCTTCGGTGATGTCGGTGTCCCGGTGGATCTCGCCGCGCTCACGCGCAGCGATCAGATAGCGTGACCAGAAGTCGGCCAGATCGGGGACCAGTCCCTGCACGCCCGCGCCTGCGCAGGCCGCGAACTCCTCGGGCTCGTCCATGCGCAGCTTCATCAGCAGCGCGCCGGGATCGTCGTAGGCGGTGCGGGCGCGACGGATGCCCAAAGCCATTTGGCGATCCAGGCCCTCGACCTGCTCGAGCACCGCGTGCGCTTCGGACCAGTACGCATCGTTGAGGCGCACGATCGCGGCGCCCAGCAGTGACACCTTGTCGGGGAAATGGCGGTACAGCCAGCCTCGTGACACCCCGGCGACCTCGGCCACCTCGGACACCGTCGTCGACCGAATGCCCCTGGCGCGCAGACAGACTTCCGCGGCGTCAATCAGCCGATCGCGGACGTTCTTGGCGGCGGTAACGCTCGTCACCAGAGCATTGTGCCACGGTAGACAGACTGGCAAATGTGTTCACCGGCCAGTTCGGCCAGTCGCGGCGAAGGTGGGTTACCGTCACGCTGCAACCCGCCGGAAGGCGTGACGCAAGGCCACACTCGCGCCGATGACGAGGAATAGCCAACCCATGGCAGGCGTTTAGGCTGCTGGCGGTTGAGCTGGCATAATGGACCGCTGACCCTCGGTTCCGGTTCACGCCGATACCTGCACTTCGGAGGGGCGACCCGGGGCCACGATCGAAGAGGAAACCATGAAAACGGGTATTCACCCTGAGTACGTCGAGACCACTGTGCACTGCGGCTGTGGCGCCACGTTCACCACGCGCAGCACGAAGAAGAGCGGACAGATCCACGTTGAGGTCTGCTCACAGTGCCATCCCTTCTATACCGGCAAGCAGAAGATTCTCGACAGCGGTGGCCGCGTGGCCCGCTTCGAGAAGCGCTACGGCAAGCGCAAGGCTGCTGCCGAGAAAAGCACCGACGACAAATAGCTGGCTTCCCGACGCCCGATCTGACGCGCGAGCGCAGGCCGGGCGTCG
>JAJKIB010000157.1 GCA_021154745.1 Mycobacterium sp. | reverse complement strand
TCGGCGGTCGATGCTGCGGTCGAAGCTCAGCGACAACTCGAATTGCCGGTTCGCATGGGGATCGTGACCGGTGAGGCCGAGACGCGCGGTACCGACTACTCGGGCAAAGTGCTGAATCGCGCCGCGCGGGTGATGGCGGCGGGCCACGGCGGCCAGGTCCTGATCGACGGCGCGACTGCCGGCCTACTCAGCGGGGTTGACCTCGTCGGTCTTGGGCTCCGAAAGCTGCGCGACATCGCAAAGCCAGTGGAGCTGTTCCAGGTCCGGGCCAACGGCCTGCGCGGCGACTTCCCGCCGCTGAGGACCATTGATCCGACACCAGGAAATCTTCGGCCGCCAACCACCAGCTTGGTTGGACGGGAACCGGACCTCGCCGAGCTCGAGACGGCGCTTAAGGTGCACCGCTTGGTGACACTGACCGGTGTCGGCGGGGTCGGCAAAACCCGGCTGGCGTTGGAGTTGGCCGCCCGATCAGCTTTCGCATTCCAGGATGGGGTGTTCGTGATCGAGCTTGCCCCGGTCGGGGACCCGGGCGCGGTACCCGAGGCGGTTGCAATCGCGCTGGGCATCACCCAGCAGCCGGGTCTGAGTGTTTCGGACAGCGTCGCCGCGGCCCTGGACGGCCGATCTCGACTCCTGGTGTTCGACAACTGTGAGCACGTCCTGGATGCCGCAGCCAGCCTGATCGAATCGATTCTCAACGCCTCAACGACGGTGCGAGTGCTGGCCACCAGCCGCGAAGGATTGCGCGTCTCCGACGAACAACTGTGGCCGGTGCCCTCACTCGATGTTTACTCCAGTGCCGCGACGTTGTTCGTCGAGCGCGCGACGGCCGTGGTGCCCGCCGTCTTACTAGCTGAGTCAGATGAGGCGGTCATCGACGTCTGCCGTCGCGTCGACGGGATCCCACTGGCGATCGAGTTGGCCGCCTCACGAATGCAATCCATGTCGGTAACCGAGCTGAGAGATCGGCTCGATGATCGCTTCCGCCTATTGGTGGGATCGCGGCGCGGATTGGAGCGCCATCAGACATTACGCCACGCGGTGCAATGGTCATACGACTTGCTTGGTGAAGCCGAAAAGCACTTGCTGACACGGTGTTCTGTATTTGCAGGTGGCTTTGACCTCTTTGGTGCATGCGCGGTGAGCGGTTCCGACGATGAGTTCGCCACATTGGATCTCCTCGATTCGCTTGTGCGCAAGTCTCTTCTGGTGGCCGACTCGTCATCGGGACAGACCAGATTCTCGATGCTCGAGACGATCCGCCAGTTCGCCGAAGAACAGCTTGTACAAACCGGTGAGGCCGATGGCGTACGCAACGCGCACGCCCGATACTTCGCAGGACGGGAGCGTGATGTCTTAGCCCTATGGGACGGACCGCGCCAGCGGGAAGCCTATGAATGGCTCACAGTCGAGCTGGCGAACCTGCGCGGCGCATTTCGGTGGGCTACCGACAACGATGACCTCGACACGGCGGTCGCGGTCGCTAACTTCGCAGCGCTCCTCGGAATTTGGGTCGAACAGTATGAGCCCGTCGGTTGGGCCGAGGAACTCATCGATCGCGCGCGGGCCGTTGACCACCGGCGGCTGCCACAGCTCTATGTGACGGCGGCGATGTGCTATGCGACCGGACGCGTCGGCGACTCGCTCCGCTATGCCACAGCTGGCCGGCTGGCCATCGAAAGCGGACGTTTCGACGAGGTTCCGTACGAGTTCGAAGTTGCACTCAGCGCTACGTACGCGACTGTGGGAGACCCCGCCCAGTGGGTTATGTTGTGCCGCGGCATCATCGCGCGAACACCGGGCACTCATACGCTTGCCAAGGCATTCCTGGTAATGGGACTGACGTTCGCCGGCGCCTCGGACGAGGCAATGGCGATGCTGGAAAGCTTGCTTAGCGCTGCCGAAGCCACCGACAATCCCGCCGTGATCGGGTATGCGTTCCTCGCACGCGGTCTTGCTTACCGTTACGTCGACGGCGTCGCAGCGTACGACGCGCATCGTCGGGGCCTGACGATCGCTCAGAACAGTGGCAATGTACTGATCGAGTCACACCTTGCGGGGACCCTGGCTCAGCTCGCGGCCGCACACGGCGAACCCACAGACGCCTTCGACTACCTGACCGTGGCCATCCACCACTTTTACGACGCAGGCAGCTTCCTCCACCTGCATGTCCCGTTGGCAATCCTCGCTGCCGTCTTCGATCGGATTGGACACCCCGAACCCGCCGCGATCATGAGCGCATTCTCGACTACGCCCCTCACGCGGAGTTCAATCCCCGAGATCGACACCACCATTAGCCATTTACGTGAAGTACTCGGCGACGAGGTCTACGAATCACTTGCCCGCATAGGCGAAACCATGACTAGCGCCGAGATGGCCGCCTTCGCGCTCGAGCAGATCAACCAGGCACGCGCTCAGCTTTCGCACACGAACGAGTCGCAATGAGCGTCCTGACGTTTCTGTTTACCGACATCGAGGGCTCTACCCGGCGGTGGGAAGCTGATGCGGGTGTCATGCGGGTTGCGCTGGAAACGCACAACAAGGTGCTGCGTGATGCCGTCGAGGGTAACGACGGCAAGGTCTTCAGCTACACCGGCGACGGAATGTGCGCGGTCTTGAGCTGGCCACGTTCAGCGGTCGACGCCGCGATCGCCGCGCAGCTTGCGCTCCAATTGCCGGTGCGGATGGGCATCGCGACTGGTGAAGCAGAACTATGTGGTGGTGAGTATTTCGGCACCGTACTCAACCGCACCGCGCGTGTGATGGCGGCCGGTCACGGCGGGCAAATCCTGCTTGATGGCGCAACTGCAGGTCTGCTCAACGACGTTGATCTGATTTCTTTGGGACCGAGGCGGTTACGCGATATCGCCAAACCAGTCGACATCTTCCAGGTGCAGGCCCGAGGATTGCGGACTGCGTTCCCGCCTTTGAAGACCGAGGATCCGACGCCAGGAAATCTCCGGCCACGAAACACCACCTTCGTTGGGCGAGACGCTGAACTCGCCCAAGTCGAGGAGGTGATCAAGGCGCACCAGTTGGTCACGCTGACAGGTGTCGGCGGGGTCGGCAAGACGCGGCTGGCACTCGAGGTTGGGGCGCGCTTGGCTGACACGTTCCGCGATGGAGTGTGGGTGATTGAGCTCGCGGCGGTGGGAGATCCGGCCGCGGTACCCGACGCCGTGGCGGCAGTCTTAGGTGTCACCCAACAGCCCGGCATGAGCGTGGCCGAGAGTGTCGCGGCAGCATTGGAAGGCCGAGCGCGGCTGCTGATCTTCGACAATTGCGAGCACGTGCTCGACGCCTCGGCTGACATCGTCGAAGCGATTCTGGCGCGTTCGGCGACAGTGAAAATCCTTGCCACCAGTCGCGAAGGGCTCCGCGTTGAAGACGAACAGCTCTGGTCAGTCCCATCGCTGGACACGCAGGCCGGACTCGACTCTTCGGCCGCTGCCCTCTTCTTCGACCGCGCGCAAGCTGTCGCGCGTGACGTCTCACTGACGCCGCACAGCGCGGTCATGGAGATATGTCAGCGCCTCGACGGGATCCCTTTGGCAATCGAGTTGGCCGCATCGCGGCTGACCTCCATGTCAGTCACAGACCTGCGCGATCACCTTGATGACCGGTTCCGGCTGCTCGTCGGGTCACGCCGCGGACTGGAGCGACACCAAACCCTGCGGCATGCTGTGCAGTGGTCCTATGACCTGCTCTCTGAGACCGAAAAGTCTTTGCTTACAAGTTGTTCGGTGTTCGCTGGCGGCTTCGACCTCGCCGCAGCGTGCGCAGTGGCCGGTTCGGATGACGAAATTGTGACGCTAGACCTACTCGACGCTCTGGTACGCAAATCGCTCCTGGTCACCGATCGGTCATCGCGACGAACCCGGTTCACGATGCTCGAGACCATTCGGCAGTTCGCCGAAGAACAGCTCGCAGTTACCGGTGACGCCGGTGACGTCCACATGGCCCATGCGCATTACTTCGCGGACCGCGACGCTGACGTCATGACGTTGTGGGACAGTCCGCGCCAGCTCGAAGCCTACGAATGGTTCACCGTCGAACTGGCGAACTTACGCGCAGCATTTCGATGGTCCGCTGACAATGATGATCTCGATACCGGAATCGCCATCGCGTTCTACGCGGCATTCGTCGGGTTATGGGTGGAACAGTACGAACCCCTTGGGTGGGCAGAAGAACTCATCGCACCCGCGAAGGCCGTCAAGCACCGACGGCTGGCACAACTGTGCGCACTGGCCGCACATTGCTTCATCATCGGGCGAGTCGACGACGCGGTCGGCTATATCGAAGCCAGTCAGCAACTGAAGGCGAGCGGCCAGTTCGACACGGTTCCGCACGATCTCGAAGCCTGGTTTGGCGGTGCGTACATTTCCCGAGGCGAGCCCGAGCGATGGGCCGCCCTGTGTCGCGAGGTGATCGCTGAGAACCCGGGCACTCACACAACCGCTCAAGCGTTGCTGGCCCTTGCATTGAACATCTGCGGGCCTCCTGACGAATTGGCGAGGGTGGCAAAAGAGCTGCCGGCAGCCGCCGAGGCCACCGACAATCCCCACGTGCGGTGTGTCGCCCTTCTGGGATATGGCATTGCACTTCGCAATTCTGATCCTTCCGCGGCGCATGAAGTCCTTTGCCGAGCGCTTAGCATCGCCAACGACAGTGGCAACCAGCAGATGCAGGGCCACCTAACGGCCACCCTGTCCAGACTGGCGGCCACGCACGGTGAGCCAGAGGAAGCTCTGGGATACCTGGAATTCACGATCCGCAACTTCCATGATTCGGGGAGCTTCTCGTTGATTTACAGTCCGTTGGCAATCCTCGCCGCGCTACTGGACAGACTCGGACGCTACGAATGCGCCGCGACTATAAGCGGGTTCGCCGCGAACCTATGGACTCGGTCGACAAACGCCGAGTTGGACGCGGCGATCAAACATCTGCGGGAAGCTCTCGGCGACGACGGCTACGAATCGTTGGCGCATCGCGGAGCGGCCATGACCAACGCCGAGATGGCTACCGACGCGCTCGAGCTGATTGACCGCGTTCGCGCACTGGTGTAGTCGCGAGCGTGCGCAAAATGCCCGATTCTCGCGGCCTGTCGTGTGCAGACACGCACGCTCGCGGCAGAAACGTCAGGCTTCGGCGAGCCGGTGCTTCAGGGCGTCGAACTCGTCCTTGATGCCCGTCGGCAGCTTCTCACCCACGAACTCGAACCACTCCTCGATCAGCGGCAGTTCCTTGCGCCACTCGTCGGCATTGACCGCGAGCGCCTCGTTCACGTCAGACACATCGACATCGAGGCCATCGAGATCCAGGTCCTCGGCCTTCGGCACGATGCCGATCGGCGTGGTGGTTCCGTTCGCCTTGCCCTCGACGCGCTCGATGATCCACTTCATCACCCGGCTGTTCTCACCGAACCCGGGCCACAGGAAGCGGCCGTCGCCGCCGCGGCGGAACCAGTTGACGAAGAAGATCTTCGGCATCTTTGACTCGTCGGACTGCTTGCCGATGTCGATCCAGTGCGCGAAGTAGTCGCCGACGTTGTAGCCGAGGAACGGCAGCATCGCCATCGGGTCACGACGCACCGTGCCGACCTTGCCCTCGGCGGCCGCGGTCTGCTCGGAACCGAGCGTGGCACCGATGAACACGCCGTGCTGCCAGTCGCGGGCCTGCGTCACCAGCGGCACCGTCGTCTTGCGGCGACCGCCGAACAGGATCGCCGAGATCGGCACGCCCTGCGGGTCGTCCCACTCCGGGGCCAGCGTCGGGCACTGCGACATCGGGGTGCAGTACCGCGAATTCGGGTGCGCGGCCTTGCTTTCCGTCTCGCGCAGGACCCAGTCGTTGCCCTTCCAGTCAATGAGGTGATCGGGTTCGCCCTCCAGGCCCTCCCACCACACATCGTTGTCGTCCGTGAGCGCGACGTTGGTGAAGACGGTGTTGCCCGCCTCGATCGTCTTCATCGCGTTGGGATTCGACTTCCAGTTGGTGCCGGGCGCGACGCCGAAGAAGCCGAACTCGGGATTGACCGCGTAGAGCCGGCCGTCCTTGCCGAACCGCATCCAGGCGATGTCGTCGCCTATTGTCTCCGCGCGCCAGCCGGGGATGGTCGGCTGCAGCATCGCGAGGTTGGTCTTGCCACACGCCGACGGGAACGCAGCCGCGATGAAGTAGGACTTGTTCTCCGGCGAGATCAGCTTGAGGATCAGCATGTGCTCGGCGAGCCAGCCCTCGTCGTGCGCCATCGCCGACGCGATGCGCAGCGAGTAGCACTTCTTGCCCAGCAGCGCGTTGCCGCCGTA
>JAJKIB010000156.1 GCA_021154745.1 Mycobacterium sp. | reverse complement strand
CTGAACTTCGCCTCGGTCGGTGAGGACATCCGCTACGGGCTTGGCGCCGTACGCAACGTCGGATCGAATGTCGTTGCCTCGCTGATCAGTACGCGCACCGACAAGGGCAAGTTCATCGACTTCTCCGATTACCTCAACAAGATCGAGATCGGCGCCTGCAACAAGAAGGTCACCGAGTCGCTCATCAAGGCGGGTGCGTTCGATTCGCTGGACCATCCGCGCAAGGGCCTGTTCCTGGTGCACACCGACGCCGTCGACTCGGTGCTCGGCACCAAGAAGGCCGAGGCGATGGGCCAGTTCGACCTCTTCGGCGGCGCCGACACGGCGACCGATGCGGTCTTCACCATCAAGGTGCCCGATGAGGAGTGGGACGACAAGCACAAGCTGGCGCTCGAGCGCGAGATGCTCGGACTGTATGTGTCGGGGCATCCGCTCAACGGTGTCGCGCATCTGCTGGCCGCTCAGGTCGACACACAGATTCCGGCCATCCTCGACGGTGATGTCGCCAACGACGCCCAAGTGGTGGTTGGCGGCATCCTCGCCTCGGTGAACCGGCGGGTAAACAAGAACGGCTTGCCTTGGGCGTCAGCACAATTGGAAGATCTCACCGGTGGCATTGAGGTTCTGTTCTTCCCGCAGACGTACTCCGTCTACGGCGGGGAGATCACCGACGATGCGGTGGTGTTGGTGAAGGCGAAGGTGGCAGCGCGCGATGACCGGATCGCGCTGATCGCGCACGAGCTCGTGGTGCCGGACTTCTCTAGCGCGCAGGTGGACAGGCCGGTGGCAGTGAGCCTGCCGACGCGGCAGTGCACCGTCGACAAGGTCACCGCGTTGAAGCAGGTGCTGGCACGCCATCCCGGCACATCGCAGGTTCATCTGCGGCTGATCAGTGGCGAGCGGATCACCACGCTGGAGTTGGATGCCTCGCTGCGGGTGACGCCGTCGTCGGCCTTGATGGGCGACCTGAAGGCACTGCTGGGCCCCGGCTGCCTGGGCGGCTAGAACGCGTAGCGCAGGATCCGCGCCTTGCGTGCGGCCGTCTTGCTCTTGCCGGAGAGCTTCGTCGCCACTCGGATCCAACCGGGAAAGAGGTCCACCTCCGGCTGGTGTGCCAGGCTCGCTTCCTCGACCAATCTCATCCGCCGATTCCACGTCTCCGGATGATGCGCGTCCTTGAAACCGGCGTAGCCCCACTGGCTTCCGACGTCCTTGAACATCTTCTGCGGATACAGCTTGATCGCGACGCGGCTGACCCAGCCGATGCGGCCGTAGTCGTTGAATGAGAACTCCCCGGACCGGAAGTGGTCAGTGATCCGGCGGAAGATGCCGACGATCACCCGCTCGGACAGGAAGGCGAACAACCCGTCGGCGATGAGCATCGCCGGGCGGTCGGCCGGGATGGTGTCGGGCCAATGCTTCTCGGCCAGCGACGCCGGCACCGAATGGGAGTGCGAGTTGGCCGGCAACACGTCGTCGCGCAGAGCCATGATGCCGGGCAGATCCACGCTGTACCAGTCCACCGACGATGGCGGATCGACGCGGTAGAAAGCGCTGTCCAGTCCGGCACCGAGGTCAACGACGACCGCGTCGGGATGGCGCTCGACGAAAGCGCGGACCCGGTCGTCGAGCATCTTCGCGCGCAACGCGGTCTGACAGACGACGCTGGCCTGCACACCCAGACCCGCGAAGTCGTAGTCGACCTTGCCGACGACCTCATCGGCCAGCGTGTCGCCGAGAATCGGATTCGGCCATCTGCTGTCCAGTGCCCTGGCGTATTCGGTGAGAAATGCGGTCTGTTCGACCGGTGTCAGTTCAGTGGTTGCAATCGCCACGACCGCGAACGTACTCCTGTTTCCGGGCTGAACGGTTAGCCCAAAACGTTCACCGCCCTTGCGATTACGAGTGCGATCGTGGTAACCGCCACCAGGCTCTGGATCGCCATCATTCCCTTCGCCCAGCGAGCCAGCGGCATGGTGTCCGTGGGCGAGAAGGCCATCGCGTTGGTGAGGCTGACGTAGAGGTAGTCGAGGAAGGTCGGGCGCCACCCGGGTTTGACGAGTTTGGCGGTGTCGGGATCCATCTGCGGGAACATGAAATCCGGATACGGCTTTTCGCCGGCGCGCCGGGCGAACGGACCGCCGCGGTCAAGTTCCCAGTACCAAATGCCGAAAACGATGATGTTGGTGACGAAGATCGCCGCGCCGCTGCCGAGCAACACCGCCGCCTTGTTGCTGACCGCACCGGAGAGGATCCGGATGTCCAGCAGCACCGCCGACAGCGTGTTGTCGAGTGTGATGGCGGCCAGCAGCACCCAGGTGGCGTAACGGCCGAGTCGGGTGGCGTTGGTGAGCCGCAGGGGATTGAGCCAGGTCAGTACCACGAGGAGCAGCAATTCGAGTGCGATCAGGGGCCAGCGGGGCACCACGGTGTAGCTCTTCGGGATTCCCAGTTGCAGACCGATCACGGCCACGAGTGCGAACAGCACCGGCAGCCGGCTTTCAGGGTCACCGGGCCGCAGCCACGACGGGATGTGATGCTCGGCGTCGGAGGCGATGCGCTCGGCTCGTTTGACGAACTCCTCGACCGGTGAGGGTTCGGGTTGGTTGTCCATCAGGCAAGTGTGTGCGCCACGATGAAGTCATGGAGTCGCGACACGTCAGCATTTGGATCGAGGCAGCGCCAGACGCGGTCTACGCATTCGCATCGGACCCGCAGACATGGCCGCGGTGGGCCGCGGGGCTAGCCGAGGGTGGCCTGCGGCAGACCGCGGATGGTTGGGTGGCCGATTCGCCGATGGGCGACGTAACGGTCGAGTTCGCGCCGCCGAACGAGTTCGGCGTGCTCGATCACGTGGTCCGGCTGCCGTCGGGCGACGCGGTGTACAACCCGCTGCGGGTCATCCCCGGCGGTGTCAGGGAGGCCGGCTGCGAGGTGGTGTTCAGCGTGCGACGACGGGCCGGCGTGACGGACGAGGAGTTCGAAGCCGATGCCGCGGCCGTCGCCGCCGACCTCGATACGTTGCGGCGGCTGCTGGAGGACTAGCGGTCAGTCGACTGGAACGGGCTCAGGGCCAGCCATACCACGGTGCCTGCCGCCGCGGCGGCCAGCACCGACGGTGCTGCGCTGCTGGTCGCAACAGCGACGATAACCAGGACCAAGAGACCGATCGCGAGCGCGAGCAGCTTGTATACCGGCCAAGCAACACCGGCAATGCTGACTTCGTCGCGTACGGTCATAGGTTAACGATAGCTCGCAAGAGAGTTTTCGGGCACCCGAAACAGCGACCGCGACGAGCACTTCTCTCGCCGGTCTAAGCTGGCCACATGCCGCTTTCCGGAGAATACGAACCAAGCACGTCCGACTGGGCCCGCGAGAACGCGGAGAAGTACATGGAGTCCGGTGGCGCCGAAGGCACCGAACTTCAGGGCCAGCCTGTGATCCTGCTGACGACTATCGGCGCGAAGACCGGCAAGATCCGCAAGACACCGTTGATGCGGGTCGAGCACGGCGGCGAGTACGCGGTAGTGGCATCACTCGGCGGGGCCCCGAAGAATCCGGTCTGGTACTACAACATCAAGGCCCATCCGCGCGTCGAGCTGCAGGATGGCTCGGTGGCCAAGGACTACGAGGCGCGGGAGGTCTTCGGCGACGAGAAGGCGGCCTGGTGGGAGCGCGCGGTGGCGGCGTGGCCGGACTACGCCAACTATCAGACGAAGACCGACCGGCAGATTCCGGTGTTCGTGCTGACCCCCGTTAACTGAAAACCGCTGGTTGGTGGCACCATTGACCGGTGTCCGCTGAACTGAGCCAGAGCCCTCGCACGTCGCCGCTGTCCGCGGCCGACATTGATGAGGCCGCTCAGCGAATTTCCGGCGTGGTCGCCCGCAGCCCGCTGCAGTTCAGCGAGCGGCTGTCGGAGGCCACCGGGGCGACGGTCTATCTGAAGCGCGAAGACCTGCAGGCGGTCCGGTCGTACAAGCTGCGGGGCGCGCACAACCTGCTGATGCAGCTGTCCGAAGATGAGATCGCCGCTGGCGTGGTCTGCTCGTCGGCCGGCAACCACGCTCAGGGCTTCGCGATGGCGTGCCGGTCGATGGGCATTCACGGCCGGGTGTATGTCCCCGGTAAGACACCGAAGCAGAAGCGCGACCGCATCCGCTACCACGGCCGTGAGTTCATCGAGCTGATCGTCGTCGGCAAGACCTACGACGAGGCCGCAGCTGCCGCGCTCGGGGACGTCGCACGCACCGGCGCGACGCTTGTTCCGCCATACGACGATCCCCGCACGATGGCGGGTCAGGGCACCATCGCCGCCGAGATCCTCGATCAGCTCGATGACGAACCGGACCTGGTGATCGTGCCGGTGGGGGGCGGCGGGTGCATCGCCGGCATCACGACCTATCTGGCCGAGCGGACGACGGGCACCTCGGTGCTGGGCATTGAGCCGGCCGGGGCCGCCGCGATGATCGCGGCACTGGCCGCCGGGGAGCCGGTCACGCTTGATCATGTCGATCAGTTTGTCGACGGCGCGGCGGTGAATCGGGCGGGCACCCTGACGTATGCGGCGCTGGCCGCCGCGGGGGACATGGTGTCGATCACCACCGTCGACGAGGGCGCGGTCTGCACGGCGATGCTCGACCTGTATCAGAACGAAGGCATCATCGCCGAGCCCGCGGGGGCACTGTCGGTCGCGGGCTTGATGGAGGCCGATATCGAGCCGGCATCAACTGTGGTATGCGTGATTTCCGGTGGCAACAACGATGTCTCGCGCTACAACGAAGTGCTCGAGCGCTCGCTGATACACCTGGGGCTCAAGCACTATTTCCTTGTGGACTTCCCGCAGGAGCCTGGCGCGCTGCGCCGCTTCCTGGACGCCGTGCTCGGTCCAGGCGACGACATCACGCTGTTCGAATACGTCAAACGCAATAACCGCGAGACCGGCGAGGCCCTGGTCGGAATTGAACTGAGTTCGGCCGCCGACCTCGACGGGCTGGTATCCCGGATGCAAGCATCGGACCTTCACGTCGAGGCACTCGAACCCGGATCACCGGCGTATCGCTACCTAACTTAGGCGTGGTTGCTCATCGCACCTCATGAGACGTCGTGCTGGCGGTACCGTGGGCGCGTGGCCGGGCGCACGACGCTCTACATCTTCCCGCACGCGGGTGGATCGGCACAGTATTACGTTCCCTTCGCCAACGCGTTCTCGAGCGACATCAAACGCATGGCGGTCCAATATCCCGGACAGCACGGAACCCATGACCTTGCGTCTTTCACCAGCATTGAGACTCTCGCCGACGGGGTGTGCCAGAAGCTGTCGCCGTCACTGTCCGACGGAGAGATCGCTTTCTTCGGCCACAGCATGGGCGCTTTGGTGGCATTCGAGGTCGCTCATCGCTTCGAGGCGGGGGGCAGGCCCATTGCGGCCCTGTTCGTGTCCGCCTGTGCCGCCCCCGGCCGTATCGGCTACGAGTACATTCCGGAGTCCGATCGTGGCCTACTCAAAGCGGTGAGCGAGATGACCGGTGCGAATCCGGAATTCCTCG
>JAJKIB010000155.1 GCA_021154745.1 Mycobacterium sp. | reverse complement strand
GGGTAGGACCGCGTTGATCGTCATCGACATGCAGCGAGACTTCCTGCTGCCCGGCGGGTTCGGTGAAAGCCTGGGCAACGACGTCGATCAGCTGCTCAAGGTGGTGCCTCCGCTGGCCGACCTGATCGCATCGGCCCGCTCGACGGGAATCCTGGTCATCCACACCCGCGAGGGGCACGAGCCGGACCTGTCCGAGTGCCCGCCGGCCAAACTCACCCGCGGTGCCCCGTCGAGACGCATTGGGGACGAAGGCAAATACGGCCGCATTCTGATCCGCGGTGAGTACGGCCACGACATCGTCGACGAACTCGCGCCGATCGACGGTGAGATCGTCATCGACAAGCCCGGCAAGGGCGCGTTCTACGCCACCGAACTACAGGACATCCTCACCTCGGGCGGCATCACCCAGCTGCTGATCACCGGCGTGACCACCGAGGTGTGCGTGCACACCACCACGCGCGAGGCCAACGACCGCGGCTACGAATGCCTGGTCGTATCCGATTGCGTCGGTTCGTATTTCCCCGACTTCCAGCGCATCGGCCTGGAGATGATCAAGGCACAGGGCGGCATCTTCGGATGGGTCGCCGACACCGCCGCCGTGATACCCGCACTGCACGCAATGACCACCACAGCCGCCTGAGGGGACCCACGATGACCACCGACGTCACCAACCCGCCCGCCGACCCACCGATAGATCCACCGGCCCCCGCGGTCACGTCGACGCCGTTGTGGACCCGAGGCGACACCAACGCGTTCTTCGGGCTCGGATTCAACATCCTGGTCAACGTCTTGACGCTGACCGGCCTGATGATCGGCGTCGTGTCGGTGCCCGCGGGAGATGTGCTGGGCACCGTCCTGCCCGCACTCGGGGTGGCGTTGATTCTGGGCAACCTGTACTACACGTTCCTGGCTCGGCGACTTGCCCGGCGCGAGAACCGCGACGACGTCACGGCGCTGCCGTACGGCCCGAGCGTGCCGCACATGTTCATCGTGGTGTTCGTCGTCATGCTTCCCGTGTACCTCAACACCTAGGATCCGATTCAGGCCTGGTCGGCGGGGCTCGCGTGGGCGTTCATGATCGGTGTGATTGTGATGATCGGTGCGTTCGTCGGGCCATACATCCGCCAGCTGACCCCGCGCGCCGCGATGCTCGGGACGCTGGCCGGGATCTCCATCACGTTCATCTCGATGCGACCCGCCGCGCAGATGTGGGAGGCGGCCTGGATCGGTCTGCCGGTGATGGCCATCATCCTGATTGGCTTCCTCACCAACGTGAAGCTGCCGTTCGGCATCCCGGTCGGTCTCGCCGCGCTGCTCGTCGGTACCGCGATCGGCTGGATCGGCGGCTACATGTCCGCACCCGATGTGGGACAAGCGATCTCCGACATCGCAATCGGCATTCCGGACCTTCGCCTCGATCTGCTATTCCACGGCTTGGCGAACCTGGCACCACTGCTGGGCACCGCGATCCCGTTGGGCGTCTACAACTTCACCGAGGCGATGAGCAACGTGGAAAGCGCCGCCGCGGCAGGCGACAACTTCAACCTGCGCAGCGTGCTGCTCGCCGATGGCGCCGGCGCGATTATCGGCTCGGCGTTCGGATCGCCGTTCCCGCCGGCGGTCTACATCGGCCACCCGGGATGGAAGGACGCCGGAGGCCGCGCCAACTACTCGCTGGCCAGTGGCGTGATGATCGGAATCCTGTGTTTCCTCGGGCTTTTCGGGGTGCTCGACGCCCTGTTGCCGGTGCCGGCGATCGTACCGATCCTGCTGTACATCGGCCTGCTGATCGGTGCCCAGGCGTTCCAGGCGGTGCCGCGATTGCACGCCGTCGCGGTCGTCGCCGCGCTCCTGCCGAACCTCGCCCAATGGGCCAGCGGGCTGATCGACAATGCCCTGAATGCGGCAGGTACCTCCGCCGCCAAGGTAGGCGTCGAGGCGCTCAACGGGGCCGGTGTGGTCTACGACGGGCTGCAAACGCTCGGCGAGGGCGCGGTGCTCGTCGGCCTGATCCTCGGCACGATGGTCACCTACATCCTGGAGAGGAAATTCCTCTACGCGGCCATCGCTTCGTTCGTCGGCGCGGTGCTGTCGTTCATCGGGCTCATCCATGCGCCCGAGGTGGCGTGGGCGGCCAGCCCGCAAGTCGCGCTGGGCTACGTGTTCTTCGGAATCGTCTGCATCGCTTACTCATTCCTGCCCGGCGCCAAGGATCCGGTGGAGATCGGCGAGTCGGATATCGTCGCGGGCCACTAATCGGGCGTGATCAATTCCCCGGGGCCTGTCGGTAGCCGCCAGTGGAAGGCCATCGCGGCCAGCCGAAGCACTGTTGCCAGCGCGCTGCCGACGGCCACGCCTATCCACTGCGGGCCGAAGTAGTCGATCGCGACATACGTTGCCGCGCCCAACATGGCCGGGATCGCGTACAGATCGTCCGGGCCCATCACCAGCGGGATCTCGCGGGCGAGTACGTCACGTGTGATGCCACCCGCTATTGCGGTGAGCATGCCGATGATGCATGCCGCAAACCAGCTCGCACCTGTATCGACGGCGATGGCCGCGCCAGAGGTGGCGAAGAATCCCATCCCGATGGCGTCGAGGATCAGCACCGCTGTGTTCATCCGGATCACGATGTGGGCGAATGGAGTGACGATGGCGACGGCAACCAGCGCGACCGTGATGTTCGGCCAGTGCTGGATTGAATACGGTGGCCTGTCGAGCAGCAGATCGCGCAGCACACCCCCACCCAACGCCGTAAGCACGCCCATTGTCGCGATGCCGAACAGGTCGAACCCCTTCCGGACCCCGACCACCGCGCCTGACGAGGCGAAGACCGCGATGCCTGCATAGTTGAGAATTATCTGCAACACGGATGCACGTTAGTCCGCGACGACCGGCGCGTTGGCTTTACTCTGCCGAAATGGACACCGCCACCGTTGTCGTGACGATCCTGGTCGCGGCGCTCTTCACGTTCTCCGCAAGCATCAAACTGCTCGGCGTCGCCAAGTCGCTGGAGATCCGGGACCACCTCGGGGTCAAACCGCTGCACTGGCGGCTCATCGGCGTGTGCGAACTCGCCGGCGTTGCCGGCGTGCTCGTCGGACTCATGTGGGCGCCGATCGGCATCGCCGCGGCGATCGGTCTCGCGCTGCTGACTATCGGTGCCATCGCTTATCACGTACGGAAGTCCGACACTGTCGCTGATCTCGCGCCGGCCGTGATCGGCGTCGCACTGGCCCTCACGACCGCCGTGTTGCACACGCTCTGACGTTGCGGCCGTCACACCTGTGCAAACAGGTGTCTTAGATTACCTAAACTTTCGTGGTCAACTGTCTACGAAGTGGCTTACGCTGCTTCTATGGCAGCACGAGCGCACAGCGTCGATCCCCGCGCCGAACGGGTGCGCGCTCGCCTGCGGGAGGCGGCTTTCGCGCTGGCCCACGAGCGCCCAGTCGATGAGCTGACGGTCGGTGACATCGTCGCCCGCGCCGAAGTCAGCCGGCAGGTCTTCTACCAACACTTCCGCGACCGCGACGACGCCGTCGCCTCCGCATTCACGGTGGCGTTCGCCGCGGCGACCGCTGACATCGACGGCGACGCGCGCGCTCGTATCCTGCGGCTCTTCGACTTCGCCGCCGAGCACCGGTCCATGTACCGCAACATCGTGCCGAGTGCGGTGACACAGCGCGTCGTCACGGCGTTCCGTGCCGAACTGCAACCGGCCTGCGAGGACGTTGCGAAACACGGCATGCCGGTGGTCTCCCCGATCGCCAGCCTCACCCCCGACTCGGTCAGCCGCTTTCTCGTCGGCGGGTTCATGGAGGTGCTGCGGTCCTGGATGGAAGATCCCGACTCGACCGACCTCATCCGCCGCGTCATGGCGGCGCTCGACATCGTCAACGCACTACTCGGCCTCACCACCACTTCGAAAGGTCCAAAACATGGCTAAACACCAAGCCGCCGAGCCGCATCCCGCGAGGGATCGCGCCGCTGTCCGCACGACGGCGATTGCGATGATCGGACTGACGCTCTTCGTCATCGCCATGATCGCCAGCTACTCCGGCGCATTCGCCAAGCCGACGCTGCATCACATGACCGTGGCCGTGGCAGGGCCCCAACAACTCGTCGACGGCATCCGCGGCCAGGAGTCGTTGGGAGTCAACAAAGTTGGCGATGACGCCGCGGCGCGTCAGCAGGTCTACGAGCGCAGGAGCGACGCCGCATTCGTCGTCGCCCCGACCGGCGAGATGAAGATCTACGTCGCAGGTGGCGGTGGACGCAGCGTCGCCAACGCCGCCGAAACGGTCGGCCGCGCCATCGCCGCCAAGGCCGGCCTGGCTCCCGCTGTCGAAGATGTCGCGCCTGCGTCGGCGGGCGACCCGTCCGGCACCGTCGAGTTCTACGCCATCATCTTCATCTCGATCGGCGCGTCCGTCGGCGCAACGCTGTTGGGCCGCCTCATGGGGACCGTCCGCAATCCGCTGACACTGGCGCTGCGGACCGCGACGCTGGCCGGTTTCTCGGCGGTGCTGGCCGGCGCAGTGACCCTTTACGTCGACGTGATCCTTGGCGCGCTGACGGGCCACACCTGGCAGCTGTTCGGGGTGCTGTGGCTCTACGCGATGGCAGTCGGTGGAGCGATCACAGGTGTGGCAGCGGCATTCGGTTCGGTCGCCTCGATGGCCCTGACGGCGTTCCTTGTCGTGATCGGTAATGCGGCTGCCGCAGGCCCCGTCGGTCGGCCGCTGCTGTCCGGCTTCTACGCGACGTTCACTGCGATCGTCCCGCAGGGTTCGGGCGTCTCGCTGCTGCGCAGCGTCTCCTACTTCGGCGGTCACGGCGCGCAGACGCCGCTTGTGACGTTGGCGATCTGGGGTGGGGTTGGCTGTTTGCTCGCGGTCCTCGCCACCGCCTCGCGCGTGAATTATCGTGCCGTCTATGAGCGCAGCGTCAGTCTTGCCGGACGACACCGAGCCGTATTACCACCTGGGCTCCTATCACCGGCCGATTGAGACGCCGTCGCCACAGGCGCAGGTGTGGTTCGACCGCGGGGTGGTGTGGGCCTATGCGTTCAATCATGAAGAGGCGGTCCGGTGCTTCGACCGCGCCTTGGAGCTCGATCCCGACCTCGCGATCGCGCGCTGGGGGGTGGCCTACGCGATAGGGCCCAACTACAACAAGGCATGGGAGGCGTTCGATCCCGTTGACCTTGCTGCGTCGCTGGCGCGGGCGCGGATGGAGCTCGGCCTGGCCGCAAAGGGACGTGCATCGGCCGTGGAGCAGGGCTTGATCGAGGCGCTGCAGGCCCGCTTCCCGACCGACGACCCGGACGACACCGACGCCCTGCACGCCGGGCACACCGCCTACGCCGACGCCATGGTCGCCCTCGCGGACGCGTATCCCGACGACATCGACGTGCAGGCGCTGGCCGCCGACGCGCTGGTCAACGTCACCGCATGGGCGTTGTGGGACACCAGAACCGGCGAGCCGGCACCGGGTTCGCGGGTGGTCGACGCCAAACGGATACTCGACGACGCGCTGGCCACGCCGGAAGGACAGGAACACCCCGGGGTCCTGCATCTGTATCTGCACACGATGGAGATGTCGGGCACCCCGCAGGAGGCACTGCCCGCCGCCGACCTGCTGCGGGGTCTGGTGCCCGATGCCGGTCACCTGGAGCACATGCCCAGTCATATCGACGTGCTGTGCGGCAACTACCGCGACTCGGTGGTGTCGAATCTCTCTGCCGTACAAGCGGACCGGCGATTCGTCGAACGCGAAGGACCACTGAACTTCTACTCGCTGTACCGTGCTCACAACCTGCATTTCATCGTCTATTCCGCGATGTTCGAAGGCAATTCGCGCGCCGCGCTCGATGCCGCCGACGAACTTGCGGGTCAGCTGACACCGGAGCTGCTGGCCATCGAGTCGCCGCCGATGGCCGACTGGCTGGAAGCGTTCGTGCCGTTGAAGATTCACGTGCTGGTGCGATTCGGGCGGTGGGACGACCTGATCGCCCAGCCGCTTCCGCAGGATCTCGACCTGTACTGCAGCACCGCGACAACCATTTGCTACGGGCGCGGCCTGGCGCACGCCGCCAAGGGACAACTCTCGCAGGCACGGGCCGAGCGCGACGCTTTCGCCAAGGCATACGCCAGGGTGCCCGATACGCGTTACCTGTTCAACAACACCGCTCGCGATGTTCTGGCGATCGCACAGGAGATGCTCGACGGTGAAATCACCTACCGGGAAGGTAAATTCGATAAAGCCTTCGCACACCTGCGGAAAGCGATCGAACTCGACGACTCACTGCCGTACGACGAACCCTGGGGATGGATGAGCCCGACGCGGCACGCCTACGGCGCGCTGCTGCTGGAGCAGGGTCACGTCGAGGAGGCCGCGCAGGTATATGCCGCCGACCTCGGGCTCGATCCGACCCTGGCGCGGCCCTGCCAGCACCCGGGCAACGTGTGGAGCCTGCACGGCTACCACGAATGCCTTCAGCGGCTGGGCCGCACGGATGAGGCCGTGATCATCGGTCAACAGCTCGAACTGATGCGGGCACGGGCCGACGTGCCGATTCTGGCGTCGTTCGCATGCCGGCTCGAGGTGGACGAGCCATGTCATTGACCGTCAGGCCGGCGCTTCGTGAAGTTCGATCGCATTGCCGTCGGGATCGGTCAGCTGGATCTGCTTGCCGCCGGGCCCGACCTTGATGTCGTTTTGGAACGTCACACCGGCACCGCGCAGTCGGCTGACCTCCGCTTCAATGTCTTTGACGTAGAGCACGATCCGGTTCCAGCCGCCGGGCTCCTGGGTTTGACCGTCCGCCAAAGGTTTCGAGCCGGAGCTCGCCGGCCCGCTCAAAAGCAGGTTCAGGGCCCCGCGCGAAACGACCGCGATTGGTCCGGCGCGCTGCTCGAGCCGGAACCCGAGCCGGTTTGTGTAGAACTCGATGGCGCGATCCAGGCCGGCGATTTGGTAGCGCACGACAGCGTCGTCTGTGCCCGCCGGAGTCCATACCTTGCTCATACCCCCAGGTTATGGGTGTGCGAGGCAAGCGTCTTGGAAGAATTTGACCTCGTCCGGCACGGCCATGTGCAGTTCCTTGACCTGCTCGCTCGCCGGACCGAGCTGCCTCGGCGACGTGCCGGTGAATTCGCTGACGTCGTGAATGAGGTGCGATTGGTCGGAGTAGCCGCATGCCACAGCCAGCGCTCCCCAGTCGGGTGGCGGGCCGCGTCGAGCGAGCGCACTGGCGCGCTGGAACCGCAGCACCCGGCTCAGCCGCTTCGGGGTCATGCCGACCTCGGCGGTGAACACCTCGATGAACCGGCGGTGGCTCAGCTGGAGGCCCGTCGCGACGCCGCCCACGGTGGCGCGTGGCCGGTCCAGCTGTTCCAGCGCGACGCGGACCGCCGGGTGACCGGAGCGCAGTTCGGGCAGGCGTGACCGCAATGCCGCTTCTAGCACGGCGAATCGATCCGCGGTGGTGGCGGCCGTGCACAGCTGCTCACGCAAGGCAATTGCCGAGCGTCCCCACAGCATCTCCAGGTCGATGTGCTGATCGGCGAGCTCGCCGGGCGGAACACCGAGAAACGGCCAAGCGCCGCCCGGCTTGAAATGGACACCGACGATGGAGGCATGGTCGCGGGTGTCGATCAGGAAGTACCGCCGATACGCGCCCGACACCACCGCCCCGGAAAAGCGCCGCCACACCCCGAGGGACGGGTCGTAGATCCGCACCGCGTCCTCCTGTAGGTTCACCACCAACTCGAGCGTGCCGCTGGGAACGATTCGCTCCCGCGAATGACCAGGAGCGTCGTGCAGCGCCCATATGTACGCCACAAAGTCCGCGAGCGACGGACCGGGCCTGTACGTGCGGTACCGCATAACCGACGGATTCCCCCTCAGCCGAAGCCGACACGTTCCAGCCAGAAGTCAACCAGCTTCACGTCGCCGGTCACGTCGAGGCCATCGACCGGTCGCCTGCGGTAGATCGCCAGCAGGAGGTCTGTCACCGGTCCGCGGATCTCGGCAGCCGCCGGTTCGTCGGCGCGCCGCCATGCGATGACGTCACCGGTCAGGTCAAGCAGCCAGTGCGCGTCAGTGTCGGTGGCGTGCAGACCGATCGTGCGG
>JAJKIB010000154.1 GCA_021154745.1 Mycobacterium sp. | reverse complement strand
TGGTCGGCGTCATCTGCGGGAAAAGGTCGACAATCAGCGAGTCGGCCTCGGCGTCGCTCAGCGGTTTCAAATCGAACAGCTCCGCACCGGTCAGTGGCGGAAGCTGGCGCCCCGTGACGACGACGAGCAATCGGCCGGAGTCCTCACGCAGCAGCGCCTGCACAACTTCAACGGTGTCCTGGTCGAACCAGTGGATGTCCTCGACTAGGACCAGACCCGGTCTGTTGCCGAGGTTAGCCAACAGATAGTCCTTGACCGTCGTGACGATCTGGTCATAGAGCCTGCCTGCGTTGGCCGTAGCGGGTTGATATCCGCTTTCCGGGCCGATGCCCAGGACGGGCGCCAACAGCGGCACAACCTCGTCAGCATCCATCGAGCACTTTTCGACCTCTGCTCGCAGCTTGTGAAGCCGTTCGCCCGGATCGGACCCCCGACCGATGCCGCATCGTCGCTCCAGCAGTCTTCGCACCGGACGCAAGCCGACATCCGTGTAAAACGGTGATCCGAACAACGCGAGGACGACGGCGTCAGATTGTTCGGCCAGCTCCACCGCCGCACGTGCCAGGCGGCTCTTGCCTATACCGCCTTCGCCGCGGAACACCACACCAGGCGTGCTCAATTCTCCGGCGGTAGCCTGCGCCCAAACATCTTGAAGATACGCAAGTTCGGACTCCCGCCCAACAAGAGGGCCGCCGGCAATGGTCGTCACGTCACGCTCGGCGACCACGCGATAGTGGACGATGGACTCGTCAACGCCTTTGACTGGCCGCGCCGGACGATCCTGCAGCTCGAACTTCCCGCGAACCACGCGTTCGATGGCGGCTGAAATCGCGACGGTGCCCGGTTCGGCAAGGGTGCATATCCGCGCGGCGAGATTGGCACCAGGGCCTAGGACGTCGTCCTGTGCGACATCGAGGTAGACCAACCCGCGGTGCACGCCAACCCGGACATCGATGTCAAAGCCGAAACGGCGCCGCACCTGCTTGCTCAGTTCCGCCACCACGCGGGCAATGTCGAGGCCGGCCTGTACCGCGCGAAACGCGTCGTTCTCATGGGCGATTGGATGGCCGAACACCGCGAGCAGCCCGTCGCCCTGTTGTGCACCGATATGGCCCTCGTAGCGGTTGACGATCGCCACCGCCGCGTCGCGGTATCCGCGCACCACGGTGCGATAAACCTCAGGCTCGGTGCGCATGGACAGTGCGGTTGAGTCCACCAAGTCGCCGAAAAGCATGGTCAGGCGCCGTATTTCACCACTGCCGGCGGGCGCGGCGAGCAACTCCTCGGCGTCCGGGTTGCTGCGGTCGACCGCAAGCACGCGTCCCGCGAGCGCGTCGGCGGTGTTGCGGTCGCCGCGGTTGATCGCTGCGACGGCGCGATCGAGCAGCTCATCGATCGTCGGCTGCGGTGGAAGTTCGTTCACAGTCCGACGGTGACGGTTTTCTTCTCGCTGACCGGTGGCGTGGTGTACCTGCTCGTCAGGATTACATCCCCGGTGTAATTGGAGCCGATGTAACGGTAGTCCTTGACATACATCTGGAACTGCGTCGCCCCGGCCGGCAGGTACTCGGGCCGAAAGCCGATGAGGGCCGGGGGAATTGTCCGCTTGGGCAGGGCAAGTCGGCTAAAAGTATCGGCTCGGAGATCCCGCGCAAATGGCTGGGGGTCCACCTTGATCGGCTCGGATGGACGAGGTTCACCAAACAACAGCCTCTTCCACCAGGAGCTGCCGATGGACGTCTGCAGAATCGCTGCGTACGTCCGCACCTGGAGATCGACCAGGTTGTGAATGGTGCGGATCCAGCCGTCCAGCCCCCACTTTGCGGCCTTGTCCTCGTCGGCGGCAGCGTCCGCGATGACATTCAGCTGATAGAGCAGCGCCCGCGCGATGTCTGCTTGTTCCTGCAACGTGCCGCTCGGATCGTCCGGGTACGTCCCGCCGTGCCCGTTGCCACCCGATTGACCACCTGGATACCGAGGTTTGCTGACCGCGTCCACGAAGTCCATCGGTGCCTTGACCAGCCGGCTGGTGACCTGCTTGCCGTAGTCGGCGACGTCCTCGACTCGCACGTTTCCGGTCACCCATTTGCTCGCGAGATCGAAGTAGTTGGTCGTCAGGTCCCGTACCGTGTCGGTCCACAGCTTGACCGCCGTCGTGCCGACATGGTCCGCCGGCGTCGGTGTTGTGCCTCGTCCGGCCGCGGCAACGTTGACTTCTTGGTCCGCGGTCGCTGGGTGCACCCCGCTGTCGTAAAACTTGAACTCCTCGGCGTCGTTCGGCGGATCGCTCGCGGCACCGAACAGGAATTCGTTCGAGGCCGTCGCGTATCCGGTGATGCAGACCAGTCTCGCCTGCGCGTAGGGCAGGATGCCGTTGATGTGGACGACTTTGCGCGTCCTGACCCGGACTCCATCGTTGTCCGGGTTGTTCACGGTTGACCACATGTTGATGAAGCCACGGTCGACCGTCACCTGCCCGTCGCCCTCCGGCCCTCGCGGCTCGTCGAGGTCGTAGTCAAGGCGGGCTTCATAGGGTTTCTTCGGATCCTCGGTTGCGATGTACTTCAGCATCGTTCTCAGGTTCAGTCCCCCGTACTTGCAGAAGCCGACCTCCTCGAGAACGCGGCGCCACCCGTCGCCGCGATCCGCCCGACGGCAGCGGATCATGTCGCAGAAGAAGTCGGGGTAGTTCTTGTGCCAGTTATACGGATTGACGACCGCCTTCAACTCATTCAAAGAAACTTTGTCCGAACTGGTCTCGGTATCGACCACGACGGATTCGATACCGTCGATGGTGGCAATCGCGGTGTCGCACAACGGGATGCTCTCCGTCTCCTTTACGATCCATCGTTGCTCCACCGCGTATGCGCGAAAGGCATAGAAGCTCTGTCGGTTCGGAAAGCGGTATGCCACCTCGTCCTGAAAGGACAGGGCCTGATCCATCCGTTCACCTTCTGATATGCCTTCGGGTCCCACTGCGGTGAGCGCACCGACCAACCAGTCGTCGAAGGTGGGGAACCGCGGCGGTGAGCTGTCCGACTGCGGCGTTGAGCTGTCCGACTCCGGCGTCGGCTGCGGCAGTGACGGAAACACGGACGGCCCCGCGACCTGAATGACCCGGGTGATCGCCGAAACAGCGAAGAAAAGCCGTGATTGTTGTGCGATGGTCAGCGCGTCGGCATTCTCACGAGCGGTGACGATATGGCCGAGGGCCTCGGTCAAGTCCGGCGTCCGCCGTGCGTCGGCCCCGAAGAAGAAAGTTTCGATCTCGCTGTACCAGCCCGTGTTCGCCGAAGCCCTCGGCAGGAATGCATCGACCGTTGCCGCGACGCGGGGGTCGTCCGATCGGATGATGGCGTCGTCGAGTGCGCCATATATCTCAAGCAGAGAACGCAGCGCTACCATTGGCCCCTCCTCGCCCCGTTTGCGCAGTTAGCATACCGGGGTGCAGGCCAGGCGGCGGGGCAATCGCTGGTAGGAGTAGAGCGGGTGAGCAGCGGGAACGGCGATGGCCGCAACGGCGAGCTGCCGTGGGCGTCGGTGTTCGATCCTGCCGCGAACGCGCGCGCGCTCACCTCTATCCAGGCGGAGGGATTCAGGGCGGCCAGCCAGATCGTTGATCGATTCGTTCGCATCGCAACGAACGGCCTCAACGACGACGGCCGACCCGCGTCAACGGCAACACCGCCAAACGATGACCCGCGCGCTGACCTGTTCGGTGCCACCGATGTCGAGCCGCTGATCAGGTCGTGGTGGTCTGTCGTCGGACAACTTTTCATCCGCTCTGCGCCGACGCGCGTGCCCACTGAGGATGCTGCGGATCCAGCAACGCTCGAGTTTTCGCACGGCGAGGCGCGAGGCGAGTTGTCTCTCGAGGCCGACGGTGTGGCCGCCGTGGCCGCGGAGGTGTGGCTGCACAACGCCGGCGCGAGCGACATCGGCCAGGTGCGCTTGCGCTGCAGCGATTTGCTGAGCGCCGACGGGGGGGTCGTGAGTTCCGCAATGATCACATTCGATCCGGCGGTCGTCCCCATGGCAGGTCGGTCGAGCCGCGGAATCGACGTGAATATTGAAGTGGCCCAGAACGTTCAGCCCGGCCTCTACCGGGGTACGTTGCTGGTGGAGGGCCACCCGAACCTTTGGCTGCCCGTCGTCCTGACAGTCCGCTCGTCAATCTCGTGACCGGCATCGCGGACCGGTCCGATGTGATCGCCGGCGTTGAGAATCGACTGCGAGAGGTGGCGAAGACTGTGCGTCGCTCGATGCTCGACGCGATGCCCGACGGCGAACCCAGCCGCTGGCTCTACGGGCCGATGCGCGAGTATCCGTCACGCCCTGGCAAGGCGTTGCGGCCGGCGTTGTGCCTTTCCGCCGGGCGGGTGTTCGGTGCGACCCCGGATGATCTGATGGGCATCGCTGTGGCGATTGAACTGTTGCACAACGCGTTTCTCGTCCACGACGATATCGCCGACGGCAGCGAGATGCGCCGTGGGCGACCGACACTTGCCGCGACGCACGGCATGGCGGCCGCGTTGAACGCTGGTGACGGATTGGCGATCGTTGCCGGGCAGGTGCTGCGAAAAGCGACACGGCGGCTGGACGGCGATCTCGCCGACCTGGTATGGCACGAGTTCGACACCATGGCCATGCGCACGCTGGAGGGACAGGCCATCGAAGTCGGTTGGCAGCTCGACAATGTCGACGACCTGCGGCCCGATGACTATCTCGAATTGATCATGCACAAGACGTGCTGGTACACCACCATCCATCCGCTGCGCGTGGGCGCATTGGTGGGTTCGGGGGGTAAGGCCGACTTGGCGCCGTTGGTGCGCTTCGGGTTTCACTTCGGCGCAGCCTTCCAGATCCGTGACGACCTACTCAATCTCATTGGCGAAGAACGGATGTACGGCAAGGAGATCCTCGGCGACCTCTACGAGGGGAAGCGGACGCTGCCGCTCATGCACCTCCTGAGCGTCGCGCAGGGTGCGGACCGTGAGCTGGTCCGCGACTACATGCGCCGGGGCCGATCCGAGCGTTCGCCCGGGCTCGTCCGCACCGTCCGCGCGCTGATGGACGAGTACGGCAGCATCACCTTCACCACCGAATACGCCGAAGGCATTCTGCTGGTGGCCGAGGAGTATTTCGAGCAGGCG
>JAJKIB010000153.1 GCA_021154745.1 Mycobacterium sp. | reverse complement strand
CGCCGACCGAGCCCTGAAACACCGTCTGGTCGTGGCTGAAGACGCCGACCGGACGACCGTTGATCGTCCCGTGTCCGGTGACCACGCCGTCGCCGAACAGCGCGTTGGGATCACCCGGCGTCTTGGCGAGCGCACCGATCTCCAGGAAGCTGCCCGGATCGACGAGCTCATTGATCCGTGCGCGGGCGCTGGGGATGCCCTTGCGCTCCCGCTTGGCGATGGCCTTCTCGCCACCGGGCTCCTTGGCCAGCTCCAGCTTCTCGCGCAGTTCAGCCAGCAGCGCCGCAGTGGTTCGGTTGGTCACTTCGCCTGCTTCTCCCAATCGTTCTGGCTGGCCTCTATCCGGTTGATCGCCTCGCTCATATGTGCGCCGACCTTCGCAATGTACGGCTCGTCGATGGCCTGGATGTGCTCGCCCCCGATCGGCACGACCTCCAGCTCCGAGACGAACTCGCCCCAGCCGCCATCGGGCTTGCGAATGGCGTAGCGCGGCTCGAAGAAGATCGCGTCGTCGTGATAGCGGTCGGCCATGTAGAGGGTGACGTGTCCGTCGTACTGCTCGATCTTGGCCGTCTCGAGCAAACGGTTGTCCAGGTAGGACGTGCGCTGGTGCTCGATGACCCCGCCGGGGACCGCGACGCCACTCGCCTTGACCGCGTCGAGCACGAACTGCACCTGGCCCTCGTCGTCGAGGTCCTCGAGCTGCTCGTAAGGGATCGGCGGCACCTGGACGTTGAAGGTCCGCTCCGCGAAGCGCGCGTAGCGGTCCCAGCGGGCGCGGGTCTCCTCCTTGGTCTGCGGCACCTCCTCGCCCGCGCGCACCGCGTCGATCAACCCCACGAACCGGACGTCGGCGCCCGCGCGCTTCAGCCCGATCGCACACGCGTAGGCCAGCACGCCACCGAGCGACCACCCGGCCAGGATGAAAGGACCGTTGCCCTGCATCTCCAGCAGCTTCGGCACGTACTCGGCCGCGCGCTCCTCGACGGAGCCCTCGACCCGCTCGATGCCATACACAGGGATGTCCGACGGAAGACGCTTCAGCAGCGGTTCGTAGACCACCGTCGAGCCGCCCGCAGGGTGGAACACGAACACCGGCGGCTTGGTCGAACCCTCCTGCGGCGCGCGCAGGGTCCGGACGAAGCCGTCGATCTCACCGGACTCGAGGTGCTCGCGCACGATGCTCGCCAGCGCCTCGATGGTGGGGGCGGTCTTCACGTCCTCGGCGGTGATGGTGCCCTCGACCCGTTCCGAAAGACGTTGCGCCATCTTCTCGGCGGTCGCGTCGTCGAGCGCGGGCAGCGCGTTGAAGATGCCGCCCGGCGACTTGCCGGTGACGATGGCCCACGTCGCGAACGTCACCCGCTCCGCGGCTTCGCGGGGCGGTACGTCGGCGCCCAGCGCCTCGGTGACCGCCTCCTGGGTCAGCACCTGGGCCGCAAGGGAGGCCGCCGACGGCTGATCGGGACCCGCCGGGTTGGTGGGTGGGGGCGGGATCGCCGGGCCACTCGGATCGGTCGGCGGCGGCGGAATATCCGCCGGCGCTTGCGCTTCCGGCTCCGTCGTCACCGTCGGTGCGGTGCCTGCCATCATCGCGGCCTGCTCTGCGGCGATCTCCTCGGGCGTCAGCGTCTGCTGATGCTCGTGCAGTTGCTCGACCTCGTCGCGGTGGTCGATCGCGTACTCGATGAGCTTCTCGACGGCGTAGAGGTTCGCATCACGAACGGCGGTCAGCTGGATCGGCGGAAGGTCGAAGTCGTACTCGACCCGGTTCTTGATCCGCACGGCCATCAGCGAATCGAGGCCGAGTTCGATCAGCGGCACCTCCCATGGCAGGTCCTCGGGTTCGTAACCCATTGCGCCGCCGACGATCGCGGCCAGCCGATCGTGGACCGTCTCACCCGAGTCCGGCGACCACTTGGCAAAGCCCGCACCGAGATTGGCGCCCTGGGTCAGGTTGTCCTGCAGGATCTCTGCATCGTCTTCTTCGACGGGCGAGGCCGTCGTCGAAACCGGTTCAGTCACCGCCGCGGCTGCGCCTACCGCGGTTGGCAGTGTGATGGCATGCCCTGCACGGGTGACGATGGCTTCGTACACCAACGTGAACGACTCGTCGATGCGCGCGTGCACCTGCACGGTCGCCCCGCCAGGGTGACGGGTCAGCGTCGTCACCAGCCGGGCGCCCTCACCGGGCACCGCGCGCTGCTCGAAGGCTGTCAGCTTCGCGTCCGGAAGAACCTGCGCCGCAGCGGCTTTCACCAGTGCGCCGAGATCGGCCGCACCCTTCGGCGCGTACTCCCACAGATGACGACCGTCAGGTGTGGCGACGTGGTTGCCCGGCATCATCACCGAGCTGTCGCCGGTGAATTTCGCGTCCAGCCAGTGCGACTTGCGGCGGAATCGGGTCGGCGGGATGTTCGCATACTCACCTCGACCGAAAAGTGTCCGCATGTCGAGGTCGTGACCGTAGACGTAGAGCTGCGCCATGGTCGACGTCATCGAGTCGACCTCGTCCTGTTTGCGCGCCAACGTCGCGATCAGCTGGGCGTCATGCAACCCGGCCGCCGCCGTCGTCAGTCCCACCTGCATCAGGGCCACCGGATTCGGTGCCAGCTCAAGGAAAGTGGTGTGCCCGTTGTCGACGGCGTTGCGGATGCCCTGGGTGAAGTGGACGCTGTGCCGCAGTCCCTTCTTCCAGTACTCCACATCGTGGATCGGCTCGCCGCCGGGCCGGATGTAGCGGCCCTCGTGCACCGTCGAGAAGTAGCCCGTGGTCAACGGATGCGGCTCGATGCCCTGCAGTTCGGCCGCCAGCTCACCGAGCAGTGGGTCCATCTGCTGGGTGTGGCTGGCACCCTTGGTCTGGAACTTGCGGGCGAACTTCCCCTCGGACTCGGCGCGGGCGATGATCGCGTCGACCTGCTCCGGCGGGCCGCCGATGACCGTCTGGGTCGGTGCCGCGTACACGCATACCTCGAGGTCCTTGAAGTCCGAGAACACCGTCCCGATCTCGTCGGCGGAGTACTCCACCAGCGCCATCAGCCGGATGTACTCGCCGAACAGCATGGCCTCGCCCTCGCCCATCAGGTGAGCACGTGAGCAGATCGTGCGGGTGGCGTCGGCCAGCGACAAACCGCCGGCAAAGTACGCCGCTGCGGCCTCGCCGAGCGACTGTCCCACCACCGCAGCGGGTTTGGCGCCATGCGCCTTGAGCAGCTCACCGAGCGCGATCTGGATCGCGAAGATGACCGTCTGCGTCGTCTCGATGCCGTAGTCCTGCGAGTCGTCGAGAATCAGCTCGACGACGGAGTAGCCCAGCTCGTCTTGAACCAGCGAGTCGACCTTGTTGATCCACTCGGCGAACGTCTCGTTGCGCAGATACAGGCTCTTGGCCATCTTGCGGTGCTGCGCGCCGAACCCGGCCAGCACCCACACCGGCCCGTTGGTGACCGGTCCGTCGGCGCTGAACACGTTCGGGTTCTGCTTGCCCTCGGCCACCGCCCGCAGGCCCTTGACGGCCTCATCGTGGTCATGAGCGAGAACCACCGCGCGGGACCGACCGTGGTTGCGCCGCGACAGCGAACGACCGATCGACTCCAGCGACGACGCGCGGCCCTCCGGGCTGTCGATCCAGTCGGCGAGCTCCGCGGCAGTGGCCTTCTTGCGCGATGTCAGGAAGCCCGAAACAGCGAGCGGCACAACAGGAGTGGGTTGTTCCTCAGCTTCGAGTGCCTCGCGGGCGACCTCGAGCAGCCGCGTGGCTTCGTCGGTGAGACCGAGCGGTTCGGCCTCGTCTTCGGTGACCGCGACGTGGCTGGGCTCGTCGTCCTCGTCGATGAACTCGCCGTACTCGTCCATCCGCACTCCGCCGACGTACACGGCGTCGGTCTCGGATTGCGTGGCCTTCTCGGGCGCGGCTTCCGGTTCCGGTTCTGGTTCAACGAGATCCGAAGGCAGCACCTCGCGCAGCACCAGATGCGCATTGGCGCCGCCGAAGCCGAAGCCGGACACACCTGTGATCGCGTGGCCGCTGTAGCGTGGCCAATCGGTGACGGTGTCGGCGACCTTCAGCCGTACCGCCTCGAAGTCGATGTACGGGTTGGGCCCGGTGTAGTTGATCGACGGCGGGATCTTGTCGTTCGCCAGGGCCAACGCCATCTTCGCCAGGCTGGCCGCGCCGGCCGCCGACTCCAGGTGTCCCACATTCGATTTCACCGCACCCAGCAGCGCCGGCTTGTCAGCGGGACGGCCCCTGCCGACAACACGGCCCAGCGCGTCGGCCTCGATCGGGTCACCGAGGATGGTACCGGTGCCGTGCGCCTCGATGTAGTCGACATCGCGCGGGTTGATGCCGGCGTCCTTGTAGGCCTTGCGCAGCACCTCGGCCTGCGCATCCGGATTCGGCGCGAGCAAGCCGTTGGATCGGCCGTCGTGATTGATCGCGCTGCCCGCGATCACCGCGAGGATCTCGTCGCCGTCGCGGCGGGCGTCGGAGAGCCGCTTGAGGACGATCATCCCGCCGCCCTCGGAGCGGGCGTAGCCGTCGGCGTCCTGCGAGAACGACTTGATCCGGCCGTCGGGCGCCAGCACGCCGCCGACCTCATCGAAGCCGACGGTCACCAGCGGAGTGATCAACGCGTTCACGCCGCCGACGAGCGCCACGTCGGCCTCGCCCGCCCGCAGCGCCTGCACACCCTGGTGCGCGGCGACCAGCGACGAGGAGCACGCCGTGTCGATGGCCACCGACGGTCCACGGAAGTCATAGAAGTAGGACACCCGGTTGGCGATGATCGAGCTCGCGGTGCCGGTGATCGCGTATGGGTGCGCGATCGACGGGTCGGACATCGCAAGGAAGCTGTAGTCGTTGAGCGAGCTGCCGATGTAGACGGCGACGCTTCCGCCGCGCAGGCTTGACGCCGGGATGCGCGCGTTCTCCAACGCCTCCCAGGTCAGCTCCAGCGCCATCCGCTGCTGCGGATCGATGTTGTCGGCCTCCATCTTCGACAGCGCGAAGAACTCGGCGTCAAAACCCTTGATGTCGGACAGGTAGCCGCCGCGGGTGCGGGCCTTGCCGACCCGCTCGGCGATCCGTGGCTCGTCGAGGAACTCCTCCCAGCGGCCCTCCGGCAGATCGGTGATCGCGTCGCGCCCCTCGAGCAGCGCCTGCCACGTCTCGTCCGGCGTGTTCATGTCGCCCGGGAAGCGGGTGGCGATGCCGACAATCGCAATGTCTTCCACGTCGCGCTCGCGCGACCAATCTTCGCCGCTGTCGGACATGTCGATCTCGGGTTCACCCTCGACGATGACGGTCGCGAGTGACTCGATGGTCGGATGGCGGAACGCGACGGTCGCGGTCAGCGTCACACCGGTGAGGTCCTCGATGTCGCTAGCCATCGCGACAGCGTCACGTGACGACAGGCCCAGCTCGACCATCGGCGTGGACTCGTTGATCGCGTCGGCGGACTGGCCGGTGGCGGTGGCGATCCAGTTGCGCAGCCATTCGCGCATCTCGGCGACCGTCATGTCGGTGCGAGGCGGAGCCAGGGCCTTCTCGGGAGCGAGCTGGATGTCCGGCTCGAACTCACCGGCGGGTTGGGAATCGTCTTGTCTGTCAGTCATTTTCACGCCACCTTCGATGGACCACGCGCCCGTCGTCCGCTGGTCTTTTCGGCTCAGTCGGGAGTTAGTCCGTCTCGTCGGGGAAATCGTTCGCGACCTTGCCGCTGCGCAGGCTGCCGTCCAGGTAGGCGGCGCGGCAGGCGCGGCGGCCGATCTTGCCGCTGGAGGTCCGCGGGATCGCACCGGCGGCCGTGAGGAGCACGTCGCGCACCGTCACACCGTGGCGCACGGCGATCGCGGCGCGAATGTCGTCGGCGATCGGTCCCATGTCGAGCTTGTGCGTACCAGGTGCGCGCTCGCCAACGATCACCAGCTGCTCGGAGCTGTCGTCGGGATCGCGCTTGAGACCGGAGTGCGCATTCTCAAACACCTCGTCGGGCAGCTGATTTGCCGGCACCGAGAAGGCCGCGACATACCCGACCCGCAGCGCCTTTGTCGACTCCTGCGCCGAGTACTCCAGGTCCTGCGGGTAGTGGTTGCGCCCGTCGATGATGACGAGATCCTTCACGCGGCCGGTGATGAACAGCTCGCCGTCGTAGTAGGCGCCGAGGTCACCGGTGCGCACCCACGTCGCGTCGTCGGTTGCGCCCTGGGCGTGCGACGGGTTGGTCCGCGACTTCAGGATGTTATGAAAAGTTTCTGCCGTTTCGTCCTCTTTGCCCCAGTAGCCAGTGCCCATGTTCTGCCCACTGATCCAGACCTCGCCGATCTGTCCGTCGGGCAGCTCCGAAGCGGACTCCGCGTCGACGATGACGGCCCACTCGGCGACGCCGATCTTGCCTGCACCAGCCTGCGCGACGGCGCTGGGTGCGTCGTCGGGCACCTCGACGAAGGTGCCGTTGTTCAGCGCGTCGCGATCGACGGAGACGATCCGGGGGTGATCACCCATCGGAGTGGTGGACACGAACAGCGTGGCCTCGGCCAGGCCGTAGGACGGCTTGATGGCCTGCGGCTTGAACCCGTACGGGGTGAACGCGTCGTTGAACCTGCGCACGGTGGCCGCCGAGATCGGCTCGCTGCCGTTGAGGATGCACTTCACGACGCTCAAGTCCAGCGGCGGCTCGTCGTCTTTGGGCAATCCGCGGCCGGCGGCATGGTCGAAGGCGAAGTTGGGGGCCACCGAGATCACGCCGCCGGTGTCGTCGGGCTTGCGCGACATCTCCCGCAGCCAGCGGCTGGGCCTGCGGACGAACGCCGCCGGGGTCATGAAGGTGAAGTAGTGGCCGATCATCGGCGCCAACAGCGCGGTGATCAGGCCCATGTCGTGGAAGAACGGCAGCCACGAGCAGCCGCGGTCGCCTTCCTCACCGTCGAGGGCCTCGATGATCTGGACGATGTTGGTGGCCAGGTTGAGGTGGGTGATCTGCACGCCGGTGGGGATGCGGGTCGACCCCGAGGTGTACTGCAGGTACGCGATGGTGTCGATGTCGACCTCGACCGGTTGCCAGGTGGCGCCGACCTCGTCGGGCACCGCGTCGACGGCGATGACGCGGGGACGCTCCTTGGCCGGCCTGCTGCGGAAAAACTTCCGCACCCCCTCGGCGGAGTCGGTGGTGGTCAGGATGGCGGACGGCTGACAGTCGTCGAGTACCGCGTGCAGGCGGCCGACGTGGCCCGGCTCAGACGGGTCGAACAACGGAACCGCGATGCGGCCGGAGTAAAGGCTGCCGAACATGGCGACCACGTAATCGAGGTTCTGCGGGCAGAGGATGGCGATCCGATCACCGGGCTGGGTGACCTGCTGCAGGCGAGCACCGACGGCACGATTGCGGGCCCCAAAGTCCGCCCAGTTGAGATCGCGGGCCACACCGTCGCGTTCGACTGAGAAGTCGAGGAAGCGGTAGGCGAGCTTGTCGCCACGAACCTTGGCCCACTTCTCAACGTGCTTGACCAAGCTTCCGTTGTCGGGAAACTTGATCAGTCCGTCCTTCAGGAACGGGTTGTGAAAGCCCATTCTCACTCTCCTGTCGAAGCCACAATGTCGCCAAGCCGATTCGCAGTGCTCACCGGCGGGACGCCGCGGATTGTCCACCCGGTGCCAATCCGCGCGAACCCAAACCCCGAAGATCGTACCGGGGAGTAGGCGTTCACCACGAGAACGTGCTCTGACCTGCCCTTTCGGGTCGACCATCGACCACTGCTCTTAGTTTTTTCTTAATGTTAGGCGACGGGTTGTCGCACGCCAAATCAGTCCGGTCACATGTCAGCCATGTTTTGGGTGCGGAGCGTTATCAATCACGTTCTGCGCCCAGCCCAGTGTCCACTGCGTGGCGGGTGCACCGTCCAGATTCCAGAAGTCGGGCGTGGCGTAAAGCGCGTGGACCGGCTGGCCCGCGCCGCCGCTGAGCACCTCCAGTGTCCGCGGCAGCTGGGTGATGTTGAACGCGGACTCCGGGGCCGCGCAGATCAAGTCGCCCGCCGCGCAGATCTCGTTGGTGCGGTTGTTCAGCATCCCGAATCCGCCCGGCCTCGGCCCCGTCATCGTCAGGCCCAACGCCGACAGCGTCGGCACCTCCTGCAGCGTGATCTCCGCGCCCTGGCCGTCGGGATTGGGTCCGATGTCCAGCCCGACGTTGTCCTGGCGGCGGCCGTCGGCGATCAACGTGACACCGAGCACCAGATCCTCGTCGACCGGTCCGCGGCCATTGCCGATGTCGCTGGCCATGTCTCCCGCGATCACCGCTCCCTGCGAGAAGCCGGCGATCACATAGCTGGTAAGTGGGCAGCGGTTGTTCATATCCGTCATCGCCTTCACCGCGGCGCGGGTGCCCTCGGCGCGACTGTCGTTGTAGGACATCTGTTTGTCGGCCGACAGCGGATTATGGAACTGCGCCGTGTACGGGACGGTGAAGATCTCCAGGCGGTCCGCGCCAAATTGCGCCCGGATCGGGTTGGTCACCTTCGACATCAGCGAAGCCGGGAACTGCGTCGGGTTGAGCGGGTCGTCGGTCGGTGAGGACTCCCACGTGCCGGGTATCGAGATCATCTGCACGTCGGGGCAGCTGGCGTCCTGGAACTCCGGGCGCGGCTTCTTACCCGTCGTCGGCGGCACCGCGGTAGGAGGCACCGCCGTGGGAGGCAGCGCAGTCTGCGGGGCTTCGGGCCGTCGCAGCACGACGATCACGATCGCGACGATCAACACGACGACAAGGGCCATCGCCCCGGCTGCAATGAGCGCGAGAATACGGTGGCGTTTCCGCCGATTGGTCTTTGGCATGGATTCTTTGTGCTCCTCGCGTGCGCGGCGCTAGCAGAGTTTGTCGGTTGCGATGCGAATGTAGTCAGCGGTCACCGAGTTGACCTCATCGGTGGACGGGGTCATGGAATTCATGTGGGTGTCGCGCACGTCGCTGCGCACCAGCGGTACCACGAAGTCCCACACCCCCTGATCGTTCTGCTTGGCGGCGCGAGCCTGACACACATACGACCCGATGCTCAGCGCGAGCAGGTCACTCGACGGCTTCACCCCGGCGGCCTTGAGCGCGTCGAGGTAGGAGCGCTGCTGCCCGGTGACGATCAGCGCGTTGGAGTCCCCGTGCGGTTGCGGCGGCCCCGGTGACTGCGCGCCGCTCTGTCCGTGTGCCTCCGCGGTCTCCGACGTCGGCAGCCCGACGGTGGCCATCATGTCGTCGGCAACCGAGCATCCGGTCAGCAGTGCCGCGGACGAAGCCACCAACAACGAGGTTGCCGAGCAGCCGAAGAAGGTTGCTAAACCGGATGTTCGTCGTACCGCGGGCTGCACTCCTCCAAGGTACCGGCTGCTACCGGGCTGGCCCGGTGACCGAAAAGCTGCCTATTTGATGGTGGCGACCAGTTCGCCCGACATCGCCCCCAGCTGTCCTGACCAGCTACCCCAGTCATGGTTGGGGCCATCGGGGAAGTCGAAGTGGCCGTTGTGACCGCCGACCGCGCGGTAGTGCTGATAGAACGTCCGGTTGCTGCCCTGGGCCTGATCGCAATAGCCGATCATCGCCGCGGGATCGCTGCACGTCAGGGTGGCCGGGCTGTACACCCACAGCCTCGTGTTGTTGTCGGCCAGCAGCTGCACGTGCACGTCCGGGTCGTGCCACTTCCACCGGCCGAGCTGTGGCAATCCCCACATGTTGCGGGTGTCCACACCGCCGAACTGCGCCAGCCCCGCGGTGATCGCGCCATTCAGCGTCGTGTTGGACGGGGTGAGGAAGCCCGACAGCGAGCCTGCGAAGCGGTAGCGATCGGGATGGAACGTCGCGATCGTCATCGCACCGGTGCCACCCTGTGCGGCGCCGACTATGCCGTGGCCGCTGGGCGCCAGACCCTTGTTGGCCGCCAGCCAGTTGGGCAGCTCGTCGGAGAGAAAGGTCTCCCACTGCATGCTGCCGTCCTGTTCCCAGTTCGTGTACAGGCTCCACGCGCCGCTGGCCGGCGCGGCCACCGAGATGCCCTTGCCCCCGAGGGTGTTCATCGCGTTGCCCGCCGTCACCCAGTTGCTGACATCGGGAGCGGCGTTGAACGCATCGAGCAGGACGACCATGTGCGGGCCGCCGCCCTGGAAGGCGACCGGGATGTCACGACCCATCGCCGCCGACGGCACCATAAGCGTCTCGACTTCGGCCTTGGCGATCGGTGCCGTGGCGGCCCACAGCCCGGCGGTCAACGCCACGGTCAAGAACGCTCGAATCAACCCACGCATCTACCCCACCTCACGTCGCATTGCCTGGCCCCGCCGCAAGGTAGTGAACCACATCACCGCAGCGGGGCGCTCTCGAAACGGCTGACGGCGGCGACCCCCGAGAGGATCGCCGCCGTCAAATATGGTCGATGTCGCTTAGCCGCCGGACGCGCTGGCCGCGGCCGCCACCGGTGTGGACGGTTGCGGCGTAGCGTTCAGCACCCGCTGGATGTCGGGCTTCATCTGCTGCAGCTGCGAACCCCAGTAGTTCCACTGGTGCGTGCCGTTGGCCGGGAAGTTGAACACGCCGTT
>JAJKIB010000152.1 GCA_021154745.1 Mycobacterium sp. | reverse complement strand
CGTGCGTAGAACACCCGAAGCTGAAGCAGCACAAGGGCATACGGGATCAGCGTGAAGGCCGACAGCGTGATCGCCATGCCGAGGTAGCCGGCGTCGACCTCACCGAAATTGCCGTACGCGAACAGCGCACTGCCGATCGCGGGGCCGCCGACGGTCATCATCGCGACGATCGGAATCAGCGTGACCATCGTCAGCCGGGTGGACAGCGACAGGTCGGCGAGCACGGCGTGGATGTTGTTGGCCGCGGCGTTGCGGCTCAACCGTGGCATCACCACCGTCAGCACAGTCACGCCGATCATGCCGAACGGCAGCATCAACACCAGCCAGGTGTAGTTGTAGATCGCCGGGCCGGAAGCCGCTGCCGCACTGGCGATCCGGTTGCCGACAATCAAACCGATCTGGCTGATCAACACGTACAGCACCATGGCCGCCGCCATCGTGCCGAACTTCTTGAGCCGGTCGTCGATGCCCAACAGCGGACGCAGGCTGATCCGCTCCTGGCGGATCGCCACCAGCAGCACCGCGGTCTGTGCGAACACGCCGAGCGTCGTGCCGATGCCGAGCACGAGCAGCTTGGCGTTGCCCATCTCGACGGGGTTGACCGAAAGTTCGCCCGGTACAAGGAGATACAGGCCCAGCGTGGCGATCGCGACGATGTTGTTCACAACGGGTGCCCACGCCGGAGGGCCAAACACGTTGCGGGTGTTGAGGATCGCCATGAACACCGACGACAGACCGTAGAACAACACCTGCGGCAGAAGCAAATAGGCGAACGCGGTGGTCAGTGACCGGTTGACCTGCGGATCGCTGCCCAGCATGAGCCGAACCAGCAGGGGAGCGGCGGCCACCGACAGCAGCGTCACCACCACCAGCAGCGCGGTGGCCAGCGTGACGAGCCGCCGCACGAAGGCGGTGCCGCCGTCGGGGTCGTCGCGTTCGGCCCGCGCCAGCACCGGCACGAAGATCGCCGTGAACGTCGCCTCCAGCACCAGCGCGGCGATCAGGTTGGGCAGCTGGTTGGCCACCGAGAACGCCGACGAGAGTGCGGCGCCGAGGATCGCGGCCAGCAGCACGATGCGGGTGAAGCCGGTGATCCGGCTGACCAGCGTCGCGAACGCCATGCCCCACGATCGGGACACCACCGCCGCGTCGGACAGCTCCGGGCGTCCGGCCCGCCGCCGCGGCGCCGGCCCGCGGGGTAGCCGTTGCGGGGGCATGCGGCGGGTCGGGTAGGGCGGCGTCGCCGCGCGGGGAGGGTAATGGCCCGGCGGGACCCTGTTGAACGGCGGTGGCTGCGGCGGACGGGGCCCGCCGGCGGTCGTCATTGTTCCTCGCCGGCAGACCGGCTCATGGCGGGCGGCGACGCGTCGGCGTCGTTCCCGTAGGCCATCGCGACGTCGATGGGATCGGGCCGATCCAGGTCGGCGCGGTCCGGCTGGCCACGGAACCGGTGCCACAACCGTCGACCGACCAGAAGCGCCAACACCGCGCCACCGGTCAACGTGATGAAGAACAGGACTTTGCCGTAGGCGTTGGAATGCACCGAGAGCCGCACCGGCTCGCCCAACGGCAGACCGTCGGCGGTGCGCAATGCGACGTCCACCGCGACGCGCTGCGTGAAGTGCACCTCGATCGGCACCTTCAGCGGCAGATAGCCCGGCGGCAGCTCGATCTCACCCATATCGGTCACCGACATCCCGGGCGGAGCATCGATCACCAGCCGGACCCGGATCGGCACCGGAAGGTCGTTGCGCAGCGCCAACGGCAGTGGGCTGTGTTCGGTGGCAAGCGTGTAGGAACCACCGGGGTTGACGATGCTGACCGCGCCGAACAGGTCGTCGACGGTGTGGCCGACGGTGGTCAGCCGCTGCTGGGCCAGCCCGTTGCGGGCGTCAGGCGGCACCGACTGGCTCAGCGCGCGAAGCAAGTCCTCACGCAACGGCGCGGTGTACTGCGCACCCGTCAGCCCGGTGCGCTCATCGGTGGTCAGCGCCGAGCCCAGTGCCCACAGCCGCCCGGTCACCGACGAGATTCCGGAGACGACGCCGTCGTCGAAGCGACCGCGCGGGTTGCCCATGGCACCGTCGGGCAGCGGGGCAAGGTCCTGCGGCGCTACGGCGTTGGCCTCGGCGATCACCGCGCTCAGCGGCCGCGCCACGGCCAAACCGGCGTGAATGGTGGAGGCCACCGCGGTGAGTATCGCCTGCGCATCGTCGGGTTGCAGGTTCCACGCCAGCGGGGGCGAAAGGATCTGGGTGCGTGGCTCGGTGTCGGGGCGCAGGCCGCGCCACAGCAACGACCCCAGCGCATCCTGGCGGCGGGCGACCGCCGAATCGTGTTTGACCGGGATGTCCAGCGACGGATCCAGGTACGACGGCGATGCTGGTGCGGTGCCTGCGCCTGCCAGCGCGGCACCGACGCTTGCGTCGATCGGCGCGGCGACCAGGTTAGGCGTGTACCGCAGCGGTCGGACGTCTGCGGTCGCCGGCTCGCCGGTCGCGGAGTCGTGCGCCGCGAAATTCGCGCCGGCGATCGCGACCGTGGGACCCTGCGCCGACAACAGCTCAACGGCGGGGCCGGTCAGCGGGCCGTCGCCGACGAGGGTGGCTCCCCGGATCGATGAGACGCCCAGTATCTGGTCGACGATGTCGGCGGCGCCCTTGGTGGCGACCGTGTTCAGACCCGGGTCGCCGACCCGCTGAAGCGCGTCGAGGTCGGCCTGCGAGTACGTCGTCGGCGTCACACACAGCCGCTGTCCCAGTGCCTTGAGCCGATTGAGCCAGCCGATCGCCGCGTCCTGGCCCGCGCCGGGATGCGTCGGTGTGCCGGGCCCGGCGTCGGGCGCGTCGTTGACGACGTAGCCGCCCGCCATCGCGTTGACCGTGACCAGAAGGTCGGGGTCGACGGCCAGGCACATCGCGTTGCGCACTTCGCCGCCGGGGTCGACCGGCGGGCTGGTGGCGAAGTCGACCGCCGACAGCAGGATGTCGAGCCGGCCGCCCGCCGCCAGCGAGGTCGCGAGGTCATCGTCGATCAACCGCACGGGTGTGGTGCCACCGGGCGCACCTGCGGCCAACCGCGGCCGGTCCGCCAGCGGCCACAGCATGGTCAGCCGAACCGGCTTCGAGGTGTCGGGCGGCACTACCGACGTCAGCGTGTCGGCGGCGGAGTCGGCCGCCGGCTCGGGCGGCACGCCGAGCACCGGAAGCAGGAAGCGGGCGTCGTCGAGGCGGGCGGGTTCGCCATAGTCGGGTGTGCCGTTGACGTTGACCATCAGCGGATACACCCCTGGCTCCGCAATGTTCAGCGACGACAGCTCCGCCGAGCGCAGCGGATAGACGAGGTTGAACGGAACATCTTGTCCGCGAGGCAATTCCGGCGCGACGGTGATGAAGTCGGCAACCGACTCGTACTGGTCGACATTGCCGGTGAGATTGGTGCGCAGACCGGCCGACGAAGTGACGGCGCCGGCGTGCTCGAGGCGCACCATCACATCGCGCACCGGCCGGTCGCCGACGTTGAGTATCGATCCGCTGACGGTGACGGTCGGCTCGCTGGTGGTGGTGACCACGTCTGGGGTGATCCGATCGATACGCACCTGCAGGAACGGCACCGCCCCCGGCTCGCCCGCCGCGGCGTAGGGCGCGGCGGCGGGACCTGCGATCAGTGTCAGCAGCGCGAGGGCGGCGAACAGCCGCGCCAGCGCCGCGGCCGCTCTCACGGCCCTTGACCGCAACCGTTCGTCCGGCGAGATGGCTGTTCGTCGGGACGACGGTTGCGGGTGTGCGAATGCGTCTGGGCGCGCCGGCGCGGCGAGGTCCGCGGCAGTGGCGGCAGTGCGGCGGGCCCGTCTGCATGCAGCTTGTCGATCAGCTCACCGGCGACCTCGGCGAGTCGGCGTTCGTCGGCGTAGGCCAGTCGCGACGGCAACTCCCTGACAGGCACCCACGCCACTTCACTGACTTCGAGGTCTTCGTCGGAGAGCTCGCCGCCGAGGAACCGCATCAAATAGTGGTGCACTGTCTTGTGCACGCGACGGCCCTCGGTGACGAACCAGTAGTCGATACTGCCGAGGGCCGCCAGCACACTGCCCTGGATACCTGTCTCCTCGGCAACCTCACGGATCGCGGTCTGTTCAGCGGTTTCACCGAGTTCGATGTGGCCCTTGGGCAGCGACCACAGCATCCGGCCGCGCCGGTCGATGCGGCCGATGAGCGCCGCGACCTGAGTTTCCTTGGGCCCGTCGATACCGTCGATCACCAGTCCGCCGGCTGAGGTTTCATGAACCGTGCGCAGCCGATCTGCGGGCCGGCGCGGACGGGACTTCTGCGGTTTGTTCTGAGCGGTTTCCTTCTTGACCGGCACCACGTTGGTGTTGGTGTGGTGATCGGTGGATTCAGGCGGCCCTGCAGCGCGTCGGCCGCGGCGCCGCCCCCGGCGCCGTCGTGGTTTGGCCTGCTCGCCGTCCGACACCCAAGCGATAGTAGCTGCCACGAAGATTCGCTCCTGCCGCACTCACCGGTCGTGACACACCCGTTGCCGATTAGGGTTATCGAACGTGCCCGATTCTGCTGCTGATGCCGAGCTGCTGGCCACCGCTTTGGTGGCGTTGAACCAGCACGGCGCGGTGCTGCGCGAACTTGGCAGGTTGTTCGCTGAGGCGGGCCACGAGCTGTATCTCGTCGGGGGCAGCGTGCGCGACGCCCTGCTGGGCCGCCTTGGCAATGATCTGGATTTCACCACCGATGCCCGGCCCGATCAGATGCAGAAGTTGCTGCGATCGTGGGCCGACGCGTTGTGGGACACCGGCATCGAATTCGGCACGGTCGGCGTCGGCAAGGATGGTCACCGCCTTGAGATCACCACCTTCCGCGCCGACACCTACGATCAGGTGTCCCGCAATCCGGAGGTGCGTTTCGGTGAGCGCCTCGACGACGATCTGGTGCGCCGCGACTTCACCGCCAACGCGATGGCGGTGCGTATCACGCCCGACGGCGCGGGCGAATTCCTTGATCCCCTAGGCGGTTTGGCGGCCCTGCGGGCGAAGGTGCTCGACACTCCGTCGGCGCCGGAGGTGTCGTTCGGCGACGATCCGCTGCGGATGTTGCGTGCGGCGCGGTTCGTCTCCCAACTCGAGTTCGCCGTCGCGCCGCGGGTGCTGACGGCGCTGCGGGAGATGGCGCCGCAACTGGGCCGTATCACCGCGGAGCGGGTGGCCGCCGAACTGGACAAGTTGCTGTTGGGGGCGGAGCCGGTCGCCGGGATCGATCTGATGGTGGAGACCGGCCTCGGCGATGTGGTGCTGCCGGAGATCGGCGCGATGCGGATGGCCATCGACGAACACCACCAGCACAAGGACGTCTACTGGCATTCGCTGACCGTCCTGCGGCAGGCCATCGACCTTGAGGACGACGGGCCAGATCTGGTGCTGCGATGGTCGGCGCTGCTGCATGACATCGGCAAACCGGCCACCCGCAGGCACGAGTCCGACGGCGGCGTGAGCTTTCACCACCACGAGGTCGTCGGCGCGAAGATGGTCCGCAAGCGAATGCGGGCGCTGCGCTACTCCAAGCAGATGATCGAGGACGTGTCGCAGCTGGTGTACCTGCACCTGCGGTTCCACGGGTACGGCGACGGTAGGTGGACCGATTCGGCGGTGCGCCGGTACGTCACCGATGCCGGGCCGTTGTTGCCGAAGCTGCACAAATTGGTGCGTGCCGATTGCACGACCCGCAACAAGCGGCGCGCGGCCCGGCTGCGGGCCAACTACGACGACCTGGAACACCGGATCGAGGAGCTGGCGGCCAAGGAGGATCTCGCGCGGGTACGACCGGATCTGGACGGCAACGAGATCATGCAGATCCTCGGAATCCCGGCCGGTCCCGAGGTGGGGCAGGCGTGGCGGTATCTGAAGGAGCTCAGGTTGGACCGCGGGCCGCTGAGCCACGACGAGGCCGTCGTCGAGCTGACGAAATGGTGGAACTCCCGGGAGGACCGCAACGTCTGACACGCCATGGACTACTGCCTTGGTGATGCGGAAGGCTCGGCGACCATGTGGACCGCCGATCCAAACATCGATGTTGACGGCGACGGCTCGCTGGACGCCGTCGGGCTGGATTTCGACGGCGACGGACTATTCGACGACGCGATGGCCGACATGGACGGCGACGGCCACGCCGACCACGCAGTGTTGGACCACGCTTCGGACGCAACATTTTTCACCGACGACGGCACCGGCACCTGGGCGGTCAGCGTCGATCGGGCGGGGCAAGTGCGGTGGTTCGGCCTCGACGGCGTCGAGCACACCGGTGGACCGCTGGTGGACCTGGACGGCGACGGGCAAAGCGATGACCGGTTGACGGATACCGACGGCAATGGACTGGCCGACCGCGCGCTGTCCGGCGACGTGGCCTACGTCGACACCGACGGCGACGGCAGCTGGGACGTCAAGCTGGCCGACTCCGACGGTGACGGCAAGGCCGACGCCGCCACCGAGCTCTAGCCACCGTCCCGCGGCCTATCCGCGTCCCGGACCGGGCGGGCCGGCGAACGCCTGTGCAATACCGAGCCACATCTCGGCGTCGGCGCCGACGGCGTGGACATCCAAGGCCGCCTTCGGTCGCCGCTGCGTGACCAGCATGCAGAAGTCTTCGGCCGAACCGGTGACGCGCTGTGTGGCGTCGTCGGGCCCCCAGGACCACGTCGCGCCGTCGGGCGCATTCAGCTCCACCCGGAACGGCTCGGCAGGAACGGTGAGTCCGTTGATGGAGAACGCGAAGTCGCGGGTGCGCACGCCGATGTGTGCGATCGAGCGCAGCCGCGCCGTGGCGGCTCGCTTCACGCCCAGTGCGTCGGCGACGTCAAGGCCGTGCGCCCAGGTTTCCATCAGCCGGGCGGTGGCCATCGACGCGGCGCTCATCGGCGGTCCGAACCACGGCAACTTGCGGCCCTCGGCGACGCCCAGCAGTTCGTCATGCAAACGTGTTCGGGTCTGGCGCCAGTCGGCCAGCAGGCTCTTCGGGGGAACCACGGCGAGCTCCTCGGCGCCCGCATCGACGAAACCCGTCGGGTCCTTGGCGGCCTCGGTCAGCACCTTGCCGAACTCGCCTTCGTCGGTCACCGCGGTCAGCGCGACGCGATCGGTCCACAGCAGGTGTGCGATCTGATGCGCGATCGTCCACCCGGGCGCAGGCGTGGCGTCGGCCCACCGAGCGGCAGGCAGGTCGGCGACCATCGCGTCGAGATCG
>JAJKIB010000151.1 GCA_021154745.1 Mycobacterium sp. | reverse complement strand
GGAATCCTTGCGTGGGGCTCCGGTCCCAAAGGCGAACCGCCCGAATACACCGGGCTCGATGTCATCGTCGTTCGTGAGAACAAGATCGCTGCGCTGTACGTCTTTCTCAATCCGAAACTTTCGCCCCAGGCAGCCAGCCCCATCATGGGGCCAGTTCAGCGAGACAAGTAGCTCACAGCTGGCTCGTCCGAGGTTTCTTGGGGGTCATCGTGTCTCAAATGTCCGTCTCGGAAGTCTGTCTCGACGGCTATGCCACCACTTGCGCTGGTCGCCGCGTCTTAGAAGCGCTGGCGCAATGCGAGATGCGGGGGCCCCAAGCCTGATCGTCGGCACATCGCGACTAAATGGTGCCGCCCTAGATCTTGCACACTCGTATGGTTCTCGGATCCGGTACGAAGATGACAGAACGGTTCCCGCCGTTATGACGACAATTCTGCGAACCCCGTACGAGCACCGGCATCGGTCATGCAGGCTGATCCGCGATTCATGCCGTGACGCCGCGGTGAAACCTGTCAGCGTCGCCGTCAGCCACGCGTAGATCTGGCATCTGGAATGGCGCACGGTTCAAATACCGCCGTCTGCCGGCCTTTTGGGTGCACCTGGGAGGTTGCCGGATTATGGTGCGGGTCAATCGGTATGCGCTGACGGCGTCGTTAGATGGTGCGCCCTTGGAGCCGTGGGTACGGGCGCTGCAGGGCTGCAACAATCCGACATGCGCGCGGGTGAGTATGGCGGGTGAAACCGGTCTGCTTCATGTGTTGGGCGGCACGCAGCACGACAACATGCTGATGATGGGCCGCGCAGGCCGCGGCGGAGCGGCGGCCTGCGGCGCTCGCTGGGGAATACGGAGAACCTGAGACCGTCCCGCCCGACCATCCGCTGGACGGTGACCGTTGGCGAGTAACGCGACATCCTCGGATTGTGGGCCGCGACGCGAACGCGAAGTCCTGGATGAGTGTTCTCACCAACGGTTGCGCGGAGGCGGAACGGCTGTGCGAGTGCAGGTGAGAATCGAACATTCGAAGCAATCATGACGACTGGCCACTCAGGCCGCGTGACCGACTCTGTGCACCTATCGGTGCAGCAGACCCTACTGTGACTGTCGATGCGTTGGTTAAGCTGTCCGATAAACTGCTGGGTCTGCTATGAGAAAGAAATACAACGTTGAGCAGCGGCGTCGCGACCTTTGCGATGCGGCGATCGCACTGTTGGCAGCCGACGGCGCACGCGGGCTGACTCACTTGCGTGTCGACCGGCATGCGGGTTTCGCCGACGGAACGACATCGTTTTATTACCAGACCAGAGCGGCTCTGCTGCGCGGCGCGATAGATCGCGTGATCGAGCTCGACGTCGCCGACTTCAGCGGGGCTCTGAACGCGACGGGCGACGGCGAGGTGGAGTCCTTTTTGTCAACGCTCGCCGAGCAGGCTGTGCGCACTGCGGTCGAGCCGGAGCGTTCGCGGGCGCGAGCTCGGTTTGAGCTGATGATGATCGCCTCCCATGACCCGGATCTCGGCTTAGTGTTCGACGGTCTGATGGATCGATTCACCGCGATCAGCGAAGCTGCCGTCGCACAGGTTCAGCCGGTCGGCATGCCAGCCGATGAGGAACTGATCAAGGAGCAGGCGTTCGCCGTGGTCACCTTTCTCGGTGGGTTTCTCCTCCGGTTGGCCTACGGCTTGACCGACATGGACAGCGCCGAAAGCCTGGAACGGTACCTACACTCTGTGATTGCTGGTGTGGCTGCTAACCATTCACGAAGGAAGAGTTAGCACGCCCGTTCGCGACGCGCTCACCAAGTGATGGGCAGTTCCTCGACGCCAAAAATTTCCTCGTTCTGGAATCGCAGTTCGTCAGCTGGAACCGTCAGCTGCAGCCCCGGCAGTCGACGGGCCAACGTGGAAAGCGCGATCTGCAGTTCGACCCGGGCGAGGTTCTGTCCGATACATTGGTGCACGCCGTAGCCGAAACCCAAGTGGCCGCTGCAGTTTCGTGAAGCATCGAAGATTCGCGGGTTCTCGACGAATCCGGGGTCCCAGTTCCCGGCGGGCAGATTCATCAGCACAAAGTCGCCGACGCGGATCAACTCGCCGCCGATCGTGAGGTCCTCGGTCGCCACCCGGTCCACTTGGCTGTGCACGATGCTGAGGTAACGCGTCAGTTCTTCGACGATGCTGGCGGTGACGGCTGCGTCATCGGTCCGGCCAAGCAACTCGAACACATCCGGATGTTCCAGTAGCGCAACGGTTCCGAGCGCAATCATGCTTGCCGTGGTCTCATGACCGGCCTGCAGCAGGATCAGGCCGTTCATCGCCGCCGTCTCGCGACTGAGTTGGCCGGCAGCGACGTGGGCGGTGATAAGTCGGCTGATCAGGTCGTCGCCGGGCTCACGCTCTTTGCGTTCGACAAGTTCGAACATGTAGGCAAAGAGCGCTCCGATGGCCTGGGCCTTCTGCTCCTCGGATGATCTGGCGTCGAGCGCGACCGTGCTGTGGTGCTGGAAGAATTCATGGTCACTGTAGGGCACGCCCAGCAACAGCGAGATGACCAACGACGGCACCGGCATCGCGAAGTCCCTCACGAGGTCTGCCAGGCGGTCCGCTGTGCGTCATCGTGTCGAGGACGTGATCGACCAACTCTTGGATCTGCGGCCGCATGGCCTCCGCGCGTCGCCACGTGAAATCGCGGGCCATCATGCGGCGCAGGCGGTTATGCTCCGGATCATCGATTCGCGCGAAGATCGCCGGCAGGTTGTCGTCGACGCCTACCGCCCGCAGGCGCGGCTTGATCGTGTCCGTACGCAGACGCGGATCGACCAGCGATGATCGGATGTCCTCGTAACGACTGACCACCCAAGTCGGCCGGCCCTGCCACATCACCCGTCGCAGACCCGCCGAGTGCCGCCATTGCTCAAATTCCGGCGGCGGCGCCAGCGGGCAGCGTGCGGAGCGCGGCCTCGGAATCACAGGAAGTATGACGGGAATTTCCGGGTCTCCGATGGTTTCGCTCATGGCGTCACCGATACCCTGCCTTGCACCTGCGCCTCGCGGACGGCAGCGAAGGCGTCGGCGATGCGGTCCAGCTCGAATGCCGGCCCGGTCGTGGGAGCCGGGTCGATGTCCCCGTCGCTGAACGCCGCGACGACCTCGTGGAATTCGTCGGTCGAGTAGGCCACCGAGTACCGGATGGTGAGTTCCTTGAGGAGCGCCGTGATGGGCTCGATAGCTGTCGGCTCGGCGCAGGCACCGGAGACGACGAGGCGACCACGTGGCCGCAGCGCCGGCTGGCAGGCCTGTACGAGCTCGCGCCGTCCGACGCATTCGACCACGGCGTCGTAAGCGCCGGGTTCGGCTTCGGCCACGCACTCGAGCACATCGGTAGCGCCCATCGACGCCGCCGAATTGCGCCGCTGTGGATCTGGATCCGTCACTGTGACGCGACCGCCGCCCTTGTGCAGTGCCCAGATCAGGCTGGTCAGACCTACCCCGCCCGCACCGACGATGAGCACGTCGTCGCCGAGACCGATCTCGGCGCTGTGCACACCGTGCAATCCGACGGCAAATGGTTCCACCAACGCCGAGTAGCCCGGGGGTACGTCGGCGGGAAGTGCGAAGCAGTGGCGTGCGGGAACGGCGGCGCTCGGCGAATCCGCCCGCTGGGCCCATCCCGATGTAGCGCGCCTTCGGGCAGTGCGATACCACACCTGCTCGACAGTACTGGCACGACCCACACGAAATCACCGGCAGCACAGCAACGTTAATGCCCTCATGCCAGCCGTCGGTGTGCGACCCGACGGCCACGACTTCGCCGCCCAATTCGTGGCCCATCACCATGCCAGCCGGCGCGAACGGCTGAGCCTTGATGTCGGACCCGCACACGCCGCACGCCGCGACGCGGATCACCAACTGGTCGGGTTCTGGAGTGGGATCGGGAAGGTCGACGACCTCGAAACCGTGGTCCTCGGTTGTCACCGCCGCCTTCGTGACCCGTCTCCTTCCAATTCGATGTCGAACACCGACAGGTATTCGTCGAAAATCGGTTCCAGGTCGGCGCGGGTCACCCCCGACCCTGCCAAGGAGTACGGCGCGGCTCCGTGGCGGTCCTGTGGATGAGCGTCGAGCCAGTCGAGCATCGCCTGTTCGGTTGACGCCGTCAGGTCGTCACCGGCCCAGTCGTACAGCGACTGCATCACCGCGACCGGGTCGCGCACCAGGTCTGCGTAATGCAGGTCGAAGAACCTGCCGTCGCCGATCCGGCGCCTCGTCGCCAGTGGACGATCGACGTGTTCTCTCAACTGGCGCAACACGTTCGGCACGATTACGTCGACGTCGATGTCGGCACCCATTACCGCGCGTGACAAGTAGTTCAGCCGTAAAAAGGAGGCGGTCGACTTGAAGGGGTCGCGGTGCGCCCACACGATCCGCACGTCGGGATAGGTCGCCAGAAGAGTCTCGATATGTACCGCGTGCGAGGGCATCTTGAGCGACCAGGTGCCGGGCGCACGGGATTGCAGGACCCGCAATACGATTCGCTCGTAGGCGTAGGCGCTCGACATGTCGGTCTGCAGCAACCAATCGGCATATTCGGGAGTGGGCATGAACGCTTCCCACAGGTAGGCCTTGAAGTCCTGGTTCTGCACAAACACGCACTCCGTGGGCCCGTCGGCCTCGTCCCAGTGGACGAGTGGAATGTTGGCCGCCTTGAGCCCCTCTTCAAGTACGTCGAGTTCGGCCTTCTTCTTCAGGCAGCGCGGATCGGTGCGCAGGGTGTCCGGGGTCGACGGGGGGACCGAGTCCTCGGCCTCCCACGTCAACAGCGAGCGCCGCCGCGGATCCTGGTCGAGCAGATAGCTCGCGAGCGATGTGCCGGTGCGTGGCAGGCCCAGCACCACCAATGGGCGTTCGACTTGCTCGTCGAGAACTTCGGAGTGGCACTTGACATAGTCGACCACGCGTAGCCGGTTCCACAGTGCGTCGACGAACTGGCCGTAGACGAACTCGCGCCCGCCGGGGTTCACGCCCGGTGCGGACTCGCAGCAGTCGACCAGAAGGTCCAGGCCCTCACGCCAGGAGTCGCCGCCGAAATCGTCGAGGCCGGCTCGTTCGCAGGCGCGTGTAACGAGCTCATCCACACCCGATGCCGACCGCGAACCGATTGATGTCGTCATGGCCCCCGATCCTATACGGCCGTAGAGAACAAATGTTAGGTTGGCATGGAATCAATCGAAGCTCGGAGGTTTCGCGTGTCGCCATCGCTGGACGAATTGGTCAAACAAGGAGAGGGCGCCCAAGATGCCGTCGACCTGGGTAACGGCATATTCATGTCCAGGAACATCGCCAACAGCTACCTGGTGACGACGCCCGAGGGTGATCTGCTCATCAACACCGGAACCGATTTCGAGGCAGCAGAGATCAAGGCACGGTTCTCGCGAGTCGGCAGGGGCCCGTTGCGGATGATCACGTTCACCCAGGGCCACCCCGACCACGTCAGCGGATGGAGCCAGTTCCACCAGCCGGGCGTCGAAACGATCGCTCAGGCCAACCACCCCGACGTCCGCGAGTACTGGCGCCACCTACACCCGTTCTACGTGCGGCGGATTATGAAGCTGTGGGGCGCGTTCGTGGACGTCGAAACCGCCGCGGCCACGCTTCCGCCTGAGCCCGTTCTCACCGGCTCCTTCATCGACCACCACAGCTTCGAGCTCGGCGAACGACAGTTCGAGCTGTATGCCACCCCGGGTGGGGAGACCACCGATGCCTTGGTGGTGTGGATGCCCGAGCACCGCACCGTGTTCATCGGCAACCTGATGGGCCCGTTCTTTGGCCATGTCCCCAACCTCTACACGCTGCGCGGCGACAAGATCCGGTCCGCAATGGCTTTCATGCACTCCGTCGACAGGGTGATTGCGCTTGGTCCCGAGACGCTGGTCAACGGTCACGACGTGTTCCGCGGTGCTGACGAGATCTTGACAACGATGACCAAGGTGCGTAACGCGACGGCCTACCTGCGTGATCGCACGATCGACGCCATGAACTCCGGCGCTGACCTGTGGACGCTGATGCGTGATGTGACGCTGCCGCCGGAGCTGGCGCTACCCCAGGTGCACGGCAAGGTTGCGTGGATCGTGCGGGCGATCTGGGAGGAGCATGTGGGCTGGTTTCGCTATGAGTCCACCACCGAGCTCTACGACGTTCCGCCGTCGTCGGTGTGGCCGGACGTCGTCGACCTGGTCGGCGGGACCGCTCCCCTCACCGAGCGAGCCGACGCCCACGCCAAAGCCGGGCGCGCCCTGCAAGCGCTGCACCTCACCGATGTCGTGTTGGCCCACGCTCCGGGCGATCCCGGCGCGCTGAATGTGAAACGCGATGCGCTCGAACAGCTTCTGGCCGCCAGCGGTCGCGAAAACCACAGCGAGGTGCAGTGGCTGGAACAGGAAATCAAGAACACTACGGTCAAGGAGGACCAATGAAGGCCGAAAACCTCTACCACACCGGCATCGTCGTCGATGACCTCGAGGCGACGATGGCGTGGCTCGCCAAGGCAGCGGGCTACACCTGGACCGACGTCGTCACCGTCGACCAGGAAGCGGTCACCCCCGACGGCGAGGTGACCATCCCGATGAAGATGGTCTACTCAGGTGCCGAGCCTCGGCTGGAGCTGCTGCAGACTGTCCCGGGCACCGTGTGGACTCCGGCGGACTCCGGCGTGCACCACATCGGGTATTGGTCAGACGACGTCGAATCCGATCTGGCCACACTGGAATCCAACGGCATGACCCTGGAGGTGAAGTCCTACAACCCCGACGGTTCCGGAACCCTGCTGTGGGCCTATGCCAAGGGGTCGGCCGGACCGCGCATCGAGCTCGTCAGCCGCGCCATGGAACCATTCATCGCCCACTGGTGGGGTTCGGCGAGCACCGCGACAGCGGTGGACTGACGCCAGCGTGCCTATTTCCGTTGACCTTTCCGCTCGCCGCGTCCTGGTGACCGGAGCCTCCAGTGGTATCGGGGAAGTGACGTGCCGCGCGCTGATCCGGTGCGGAGCATCGGTAGCGATGCTCGCCCGACGCGATGATCGACTCGCCGCGCTGACCGCCGAACTCGGTGAACGCGCGATCGGTATCGCCTGCGACGTCACCGACCTCGATGTGCTCACCGCCAGCATCGCGCGAGCGGTCGACGCGCTGGGTGGCCTGGACACCATCATCACCGCCGCCGGCCGAGGCATGGTCGGCACCCTCGCCACCGGCGAACCGGCGATGTGGCGAGAACTATTGGACCTCAACCTGATCGGGCCGCTGGCTACCGTGCGCTACGGCGTTCGCCACTTCGCCAGCCAAGGCCGGCGAGATGTCGTACTCATCGGGTCCACGGGCGCGATCACCCCCGCCGCGTGTGTCGGCATGTACGCGGCATCCAAGCGCGGCCTGCGGGCAGCATTCGACAGCCTGCGCCTAGAACTCGCACCCGAGGGCGTCAACGTCAGCCTGGTGATGCCCGGCATCTTCGACACCGAAGGCCTGGTTGCCGCGACCGCCATCAACGGCGAGGTCAACGAAGGCGCCATGCCCTCCTTCGCGGCGGGCGTCACCACACCACCCAAGCCCGACGCGGTGGCAGACACGATCGCATTCATGCTGGGACTGCCCGACGACGTATGCGTCAACGAACTCGTCCTGCGTCCCACCGCTCAACTGCGCCCCTAACGCCGACGAGGAGCCGACGTCATGGTCGAACACGCAATGCGGCCCATCCGGTTCGGGCTGATCGCCTCGGGCGCAACCGCAGCCGATCTCATCCAAACGGCGAAGTCCGCTGAGGACAGCGGCTTTTCGAGCATCGCACTCAACGATCACTTCACCTCCACCGTCGCCCCACTGCACGGTCTGCAGGCGATGGCCGCCGCCACCTCCCACATCCGGATCGCGACCGCGGTGCTCAACCAGGACTTGCGGCATCCAGCCGTCCTGGCAAAGGAAGCCGCGACCCTGGACACGCTTAGCGGAGGCAGACTCGAGCTGGGACTGGGCGCCGGGTGGGTACGCGCCGACTACGACCAATCGGGCATCCCGTTTGACCCCGCGCCCGAGCGCATCCAGCGCCTCGAGGAGAACATCGACATTCTCAAAGGCTTGTTCGCACAGGGTCATTGCACTTTCGCTGGTCGGCATTACTCGGTGACTGGACTCGACGGGACACCAAAGCCCCTGCAGCCCGGCGGGCCGCCGATCATGATCGGCGGCGGTGGTCGCAAGATCCTGTCGATGGCAGCCAGGCGCGCCGACATCGTGCAAGTCCTCGGCGCCACGTTCGGCACCCGCGGAGCCGTCGTCGACGATTTATCCAGCTTCCGCGTCGATGCCTTCGAACAACGCCTCGAGTGGATCGCCGCCGCAGCCGGCGAACGGTTCACCAGGATCGAGCTGTCCCTGATGCTCGTGTTCGCCACCATCACCGACGACGTCGAGAAGACCGCCAAAGGGTTCGTCGACCTCCTCACCGCCACCGTTACGCGATACGGAGGCGAAGTCGGCAACATCGACATGCGGATGCAAACGCTGCTCGACTCACCGGTGGTCGCCATCGGCACCCTCGACGAGGTGTGCGAAAAGATCACCCGTCTGCGCGACTCGCTCGGATTCAGCTACTTCACCGTGCCGTACGGGTCGACGCCCCAAGAACTCGCGCCGGTTATCAAGCGACTGACCGGAACATGACCACTCATGGGCAGGAATGCTTGCTCATGAACATCTCACTTTGAACAACGCGCGGAAGCACTTTGAACAACGGGAGGGAAACAAGATGGCTGATGACAACAAGGCGAGAGACACCACGGACGGGAACGAGACAGCATCAGACGTTGCGAAGTGGGACCCAGGCTGGACCAAGCAGCTGATTAATGTGGTACGGCCCATCGGCAAACGTTGGTTCCGCTGGGAGGTACACGGGCTTGAGTCATTCCCACCCGCCGGCGGCGCGCTGGTCGTCTCCAACCACTCGGGCGGGTCGACGTCAACCGACGTGGTGATGTTCGCTGCAGACTTCTACGAGAAATTCGGCTACGACCGCCCGCTCTACAGCGTCGGACACGATGGCTTGTTCATGGGCCCGCTCGCCGACTGGATGACCCGCCTCGGCGTTATCCACGGCAGCCAGGAAAACGCCATCGAGGCCCTGCGGAACGGTGGGGTCGTGTTGACTTTTCCAGGCGGCGTCTACGACGTATACCGGCCAACCCTGAGCGCGAACATGATTGACTTCAAGGGCCGGACCGGATATGTCAAGACGGCCATCGAAGCGGGCGCGCCGATCGTGCCGACGGTATCCATCGGCGCGCAGGAAAGCCAGCTGTTCTTGACCCGTGGAACATGGCTAGCGAAACGACTCGGTCTGACGCGGTTCCGGATGGACAGCCTGCCAGTCTCTTTCGGATTCCCGTTCGGGCTCAGCGTGCTTCTACCCCCTAATCTGCCGTTGCCGACGAAGATCACCGCACAAGTACTCGAGCCGATCGACGTCGTCGCCCATTTCGGCGACGACCCTGACATCGACGAGGTCGACGCCCATGTCCGTTCGGTAATGCAAACCGCGCTCGATCGGCTGGCCGCCAATCGCCGTTTTCCTGTGCTGGGCTGAGCTTCGCCATACGCAAACCGGCGGCAGCCTCGGTCGTACTCGGTCTGGTGCCGGAATCGACTTTGGCTGCATAGCGGACCGATCCTCGTTGGGGACCTGTCGGGGACCACACGTCATGCGCGATGGTGAACGACCTGCGCATCCGCAAACGTCTCGTTCCCGCACCGGACGGCCACAGACCACTGGCGACCTGCGGAAATGCGTTACCGCTATTTTCTGGGGGTCAAGTGGTACAGCGCGAGTCAGAAACTAGAGGTTCCGACAAATACCGCATGTTTCGAATATTGCTCTTTGCCAGTCAACCGCGCTAGGCGAAATTGCCTCTGCCGCAATAACTTGGCGCGTGCAGAGCAACGGAGCCGAGAATCTCAGAATCGACGGTCTCCGCTAGTTACGGTTTGCTGACGCGGTAGATGTCGATCTCCTCGGGCAAGCCCTTGAGCCGGTGAGCGCCGAAGTGTTCGAAGATCATGCCCGAGCCGGCCGACAGGTCGCGAACAGTGCGGCTTGCCAGTATTTCTCCGGGTCCGGCCAGCGAACCGATTCGCGCTCCGATGTGAACGGCCATGCCGCTCCATTCCTCGCCGCGCTTCTCACACTCGCCGACATGGATCCCGACGCGGATTCGAATTCCCCGCGCCGCGAGGGCCGGCACGAGGTCCAGCGCGCACCGCGCCGCACTCGTTGGTCCGTCGAACAATGCGAAAATGCCATCACCTGTGTGCTTTGCGCGGCGACCACCATATTTCGGGAGCAGCGCAGCGACGAGTTGATCGTGCGCGTCCAGCTGGCCACGCCAGTGCGCGTCACCGGCCGTCCTGAGTTGTTCGGTGGACCCGACGATGTCGGTGAACACGACCGTCGTGAGCACTCGCTCGCTCGGTGCGGCGCTTGGTGTGTTGTAGGCGAACTCCACGACGTGCGCGCCCAGCAGGTCGAAGATGTCAAACGTGTTGTGGGCACCTGGTGGAAGTGTGCGAAGCTGCGCGCCACGGATACCGGCGGCCAAAGCCGCCGCGGCGTCCGGCGGGGCAAGTTGATCGTCGGGCCGAGCCAGCACGAGCGTCGGTGCATCAATGTCTTGGAGCACGTCGCGGATGTCGACGTTCATCAAGGCTTGCCACGTCAGCCGAGCCATGGTGGGCGTATGCATCGAGCGTTGGATCTTTCCGACCCATTCTCGCATCCCTGGCGTCTCGGTGGCTTCCCCGAAGAGAATGTCGCACAGTGCGCCACTACCCCAGTCGTTGTCGATTTCCGCCGTCCTCGCCTCTACCTGGGCAGGGGTCAGGCCCCACGGAAAATCTGGAAGCTCTTGCGAAAATCGTGTCGCAGTGCCGTACAGGACGAGCGAACGCACCCGCTGCGGGTAGGTGGCCGCGAACAACACACTGGTCGCACCGCCCTCGCTGAACCCGAACAGTGTGGCGGACTCGACGCCGGCGGCGTCCATCACGGCACGAAGGTCCTCGACGCGTTCTGTCAGCGGCGGCACCTGGGTTGCCGCGTCGGACAATCCGCCGCCACGCATGTCCCAGACAACCAAACGCGTGACCTGGCTGAGCTGTTTGGCCAACATCGCGAAAGGGCTTGCCGGGTCATCAAATGACTCGACGTTCCTGGCCGCTCCTGGCGTCCACACCACCGTGGTATCCGCCTCGCCGAATACCCGATAGGCAAGGCGAACGGACCCATTGCCGGCATAGCGGACCCGCCCGTCGTTCACCTGCACAGTCTCGCATCGGCGACTCGGGCGCACACGCAGTTCGCGCGCCGGATGCGGGCCGGTGGTGCGGGTCTGTTGGCTCAGTCTGATCACCCGCGTCCAGCTCGTTCAAGAACCAGCACGACACGGCTGAACAGACTCCGTCGGCGACCCTGGCGCAAGGAGGCCAGCGGCGCAGGAGAGTCTGAGTACCGGGCCAGCGAAGCGATAACCGAGTGCATATTCGTGGTGGGACGGCCGGACGAACTGCCGACCTTCTCGGTAGGGCCAGCAACAACTCCCAATAGATGAGAGAACCGGTGGGTTACACCGCGAGCGATGACACGGCGACAACTGGCCTGGATCCCGACGGTCAGACGGCGGATGGCCCGCCCTCGTAGACCTGTCCGCCGGCGGTACCAACGGACAATCGCAACTGAACGATGCAATTGTGGCTGCCACCCACACTTTCACAGTCAACCCCAACACGGCCACCTAGCCGCAGGGGAAATAGCGCACGGTTCGAGGACGTGCACTCCGCCAGTACTGCGCAGTGACGATCTACACGCCGCCGCTTGGACCCAACTG
>JAJKIB010000150.1 GCA_021154745.1 Mycobacterium sp. | reverse complement strand
TCCAAGGCGGCGGTCATCCAGTTCACCAAGTCGGCGGCAATTGAACTGGCCCACTACGAGATTCGCGTCAACGCCATCGCACCCGGCAACATCCGCACGGCGATCGTCCGAAAGTCGGCAGCGGGGGAGGACGCCGAACAACTGGAACAGTTCGAAGAAAAGATCCGCGCACAGATGCGCGCCGACCGACCGCTGAAGCGCGAGGGCACTGTCGAGGATGTCGCTGAGGCGGCCCTCTACTTCGCGGGTGATCGCTCGCGGTACGTCACCGGGACCGTGCTCCCGATCGATGGCGGCACCGTCGCGGGCAAAGTGATCCCCCGCAAGTGAATTGTTTAAATCAGTCGCTTGACTTAAGACGCGTGACGGCGTTGACTAGGCAGGTGACTACCGCCAGGACCGTGCGTGCCGATCGGGCAAGCGGCACACAAGAGGCAATACTGAAGGCCGCCGAACGCCTGTACGCCGAACACGGCGTGTTCGCTGTGTCGAACCGGCAGGTCAGTGAGGCGGCGGGGCAGGGCAACAACGCCGCGGTCGGCTACCACTTCGGCACCAAGACCGACCTGGTGCGTGCCATCGAGCAGAAACACCGTGCGTCGATCGAGCGGTTCCTCGAGCGGATGGTCGCCGAGACCGGCGACTCGGCCGAGCTGCGGGACTGGGTTGCGTGCCTGGTGTGCTCGCTCACCGAGCACCTGGCCCAACTCGGCAATCCCACTTGGTATGCGCGGTTCGCCGCGCAGGCGCTGACCGACCCCACCTATCACAAGATCGTGATCAAGGATGCGCTCGCGTCACCATCGCTGGTGCAGGTTATCGACGGCATCACCCGTTGCCTGCCCGACCTGCCGATGGCCGTCGTGACCGAACGCAACATCATGGCGCGCAACCTGATGATGCACACATGCGCTGATTTCGAGCGCGCCTTCGCGGAGGGCGCCGATCTGCCGCGAACCAATTGGAGCGCAGTTGGATCGGGCCTCATCGACGCGATCGTCGGGCTTTGGCTGGCACCCGTCACGGAGCAGCCCTGACGTGAAAGTGACCGTCGACCAAGCCAAGTGCGTCTCCTCTGGTCAATGCGTGCTCAACGCCGGCGAGGTGTTCGACCAGCGCGACGATGACGGCGTGGTGATCCTTCTGACCGACAACCCGCCGCCCGCACAGGCCGCGAACGCCCGTAAGGCCGCCGCAGCCTGCCCGGCCCTGGCCATCGACATCGAGGAATGACGAGAGACCGTATGTCCGACACCTTGACCGGAACGACAACCGAGGTCCCCGACTATCCGATGGACCGCGATGCCCGCTGTCCATTCGCCCCGCCGCCGCAGGTGCTCGGCATGGGAACTGCGAAACCGCTTTCGCGGGTGCGAATCTGGGACGGCAGCACACCCTGGCTGATCACCGGTCACGAGGTGGCGCGGGAGCTGTTCGCCGACGCGCGTGTCAGCGTCGACGACCGCCGCGAGGGTTTCCCACACTGGAACGAGCACATGCTTTCGACGGTCCACAAGCGGCCGCGGTCGGTGTTCACCTCCGACGCCGAGGAGCACACCCGGTTCCGGCGGATGCTGTCCAAGCCGTTCACCTTCAAGCGGGTCGAGGGACTGCGGTCGGCCATCCAAGAGGTCACCGACGAGTGCATCGACGCGATCCTGGCCGGCCCTCAGCCCGCCGACATGGTCAGCAAGCTGGCGCTCCCGGTGCCCACCCGCGTGATCAGCGAGATGCTCGGCGTCCCATACGAAGACCATGAGTTCTTCCAGCACCACGCCAACGTCGGGCTCGCCCGCTACGCCACCGCGGAGGACGGTCAGAAGGGGGCCATGGGTCTGGCCCAGTATCTGATCAACCTCGTCGAAACGAAGAGGGAGAACCCAGCAGAGGATGCGGTGTCGGACCTGGCGGAACGGGTCAATGCCGGCGAGATCACCGTGAAGGAAGCCGCACAGCTGGGTACTGGGCTGTTGATCGCAGGCCACGAGACCACCGCCAACATGATCGGCATCGGCGTCCTGGCACTGTTGGAGAACCCCGAACAGGCTGCGCTGCTGCGTGATTCCGATAATCCGAAGTTCATCGCCAACGCCGTCGAGGAGTTGATGCGGTACCTGTCGATCATCCAGAACGGACAGCGCCGCGTCGCGATCGAGGACATTGAGATCGGTGGCGAAACCATCCGCGCGGGCGAGGGCATCATCATCGATCTCGCTCCCGCGAACTGGGATGCGACGGCCTATCCGCAGCCAGACAAGCTGGATCTCAACCGCGACGCGGGTCAGCAGCTCGGCTTCGGCTACGGCCGCCATCAATGCGTCGGACAGCAGCTCGCACGGGCTGAGCTTCAGATCGTGTTCCACACCCTGCTGCGGCGCATCCCCACTTTGCGTCTTGCCGTGCCGTTCGACGAGGTGCCCTTCAAGCACGACCGCCTCGCCTACGGCGTCTACGAACTTCCCGTTACCTGGTGATTGGAGCGTCACGGATGTCAACTCAAATTTCCACGCTGTACCCGCCCGGGGGCTACGGCGCTCCGAAGGACCGACACGGTCACGCGGCCAAGCAGGACGTTGGATTGCCCGCTGGGACTGAGGTGTTCTCCGCGGATAATCACATCTCCGTGGCAGAGGACATCTTCTACGAGAAGTTCCCGGACGACCTCAAGGAGCAGGCGCCGCGGATCTGGTACGAGGACGGCGCGTACATGGTCGGCCGCAAGGGTCAGAACTTCCTGCCGGGCGATTTCAGCCGGGTGTTGATGCAGTACGACGACCTCGCCGGCGCGGCCACCAACAATATCGAGGCCCGCATCCAGGAGCTCGCCGAGGACGGCGTCCACAGGGAGTTGGCCTTTCCCAATGCGGTTCTGGCGCTGTTCCACTATCCCAACAAGGAATTGCGCGAGCGCGTCTTCCGCATTTACAACGAGTACATGGCCGATCTTCAGGAGCGGTCCAACGGCCACTTCTACGGCGCAGGCCTGATCAACTGGTGGGATCCGAAGGGCGCGCGGCGGACGCTCGAGGAGCTGAAGTCGCTGGGACTCAAGACGTTCCTGATGCCGATCAACCCCGGCAAGGACGACGACGGCAACGTGATCGATTACGGCAGCACCGCAATGAGTGCGGTGTGGGACGAGATCGAAGAGTGCGGATTGCCAGTGACCCACCACATCGGCGAGACGCCGCCGAAAACCCCGTGCGAATTCAACAGCGTCGTCGTTGGCATGATGATCAATATCGACGGATTCCGCGAGGTGTTCTCCAAGTACATCTTCAGCGGAATCCTCGATCGTCACCCGAAGCTGCGGATCGGCTGGTTCGAGGGCGGGATCGCCTGGGTGCCATGGGCTCTGCAGGACGCCGAGCACCTGCTGGCGTCGTATCAGCACATGTTCAACCACACGCTCGAGCACGACATCCAGTACTACTGGGACACGCACATGAGCGCGTCATTCATGGTCGACCCGCTCGGCCTGCAGTTGATCGACCGGATCGGGATCGACAAGGTGTTCTGGTCGTCGGACTACCCGCACAACGAAAGCACGTTCGGCTACTCGGAGAAGTCGCTGGCATCGGTCGTGGAAGCGGTCGGGCCGGACAACGCCGCCAAGATCGTCAGCGGCAACATCAAGAAGTTCCTGGGCATCGACGGATGACCACGTCCCTGACGGCGGTCACGTCAGCCCGCGATATCCCGGACCTGCCCGACCGGGCCCGGATGTACCGCGAGAGCGGCACTCGACTGCGGGCGGCGATGGCGGACAACGGCGTTGACGCGCTGATCCTGCTGGGCAACGGCAACGTGGTCTACGCGACGGGCGCTAGTTGGCCGCTGCTCGACGCCGGGCTGTCTCACGTCGAGCGCCCGGTGGCGCTCGTGCTGGCTGACGACGAGCATCCGCACCTGTTCATGCCATTTCGGGAGGGTGCCGCGGCCGAGTCCGAGATACCGTCCGACCATCTGCACGGGCCGCTCTTCCTCGAATTCGACGAGGGTGTCGACCATTTCGCGCGCGTGCTCTCCAAGCTCATCCCGGCGGGTGCGACCGTCGCCGTCGACGAACTCACCGGCGCGATGCGCCGCGCGGCGGATCGGCTGTTCCCCGGCGGCCCGCCATCGGACGCTGCACCCGTCGTCGGCGCCGCCAAGCTGGTGAAGACGCCTGACCAGATCGCCTGCATCCGAAAGGCTTGCCGCATCACCGAAGAGGCGGTCGTCGACGTGCAGAAGGCGTTGGCGCCGGGTGTCCGCCAGATCGACCTGTCGGCACAGTTCGTGCGTCGCGCGTTCGAGCTGGGCGCGACCGCGAACATGCTCGAGGCCATCTGGCAGGTGATGCCGGTGACCAAGGCCGCGGGCACCTGGACGACGCACGGGGATCTCGCGCTTCCGCTGTTGACCACGGAACGGGAACTCGCCGCCGGCGACGTGCTGTGGACCGACGTCAGCATCACCTATACCGGCTTCTGCTCGGACTTCGGCCGGACCTGGCTGGTCGGTGACACGCCGTCGGCGCGCCAGCAGGACCAGTTCCACCAGTGGCGCGACATCCTTGATGCCGTGCTGAAGGTGACGAAGGCGGGCGTGACATCGGGCGACCTGGCGCGGGCCGCGATCGCGGCCAATCGCGGACAGAAACCGTGGCTGCCGCACTTCTATCTCGGCCACAGCATCGGCACCAACGCCGCCGAAATGCCAATGATCGGAACGGATCTCGGCGAGGAGTTCGACGACAACTTCGTGTTCCCTGCCGGGATGGTGTTGGTCCTCGAGCCGGTGGTCTTCCACGACGGCACCGGCGGCTATCGAAGCGAGGAGATTGTGGTTATCACCGAAAACGGCTACGTGTCGTTGACCGACTACCCGTACACCCCCTATGGCGATTGAGATCCTGCCCGACGAGCGGGCACTACGAATCGGCAGGCGCGAGCGCGCACTGGCTCAGATGGAAGCGCACGATCTCGACGTGCTCGTGCTCGGCCGCCAGGCAAACGTCCGATATTTCTCGGGCGCGCCTCAGCTGTGGGTCGCAGGGACCCGGCCGTTCGGCCCGATCTGCACCGTCGTCCGGTCCACTGGCGAGATCCACTTGAACAGCACCTGGGACGAGGGAATCCCCGACGACATCCCCCACCACCATCTCTACGGCCTGGCATGGAACCCGATGACGTTGATCGAGGTGTTGAAGGGAATCGAGGGCGCGGCATCTGCCAGGCGAGTCGGGACCGACGCTCTCACACCGTCGTTCGCAAGGTTGCTTCCGATGGCGTTCCCCAAGGCCGAACTCGTCGACGGGGAACTTGCGATGCGCGCTGCCCGCCGGATCAAGACTCCCGATGAGGTGGCCGTCCTGCGCGGGGCGCTGCGCGTCGCCGAGGACGCGCTGGCTATCGCGGTGGGTGAACTCCGCAATGGCATCACCGAACAGACACTGGCCGGGGTGCTGTTTGAAGCCGAGGCGGCAGGCGGCGTGAGCACCCCCGCCACGCAGGACGCCGCCTGGGTGACGTCGCGCGAGCATCCGTGGCGGCGGGCACGCCGCGACGGACGTGTCGAGAACGGTGACCTGGTCGCCTTCTCCGCGGGTGTCCTGGCCGATGGCTATGTCGGTGAGGTGGGTCGGACGTGGCCCGTAGGTGACGTCGAGGGGTCGGCTATCCCGGCGCTGTACGGCCGCTGGAAGACGTTGTGGGACAGGCTCGCTGCGGCGTGCCAGCCTGGGCAGCCGGCCAGCGACCTGCTCGCTGCGTACGTAGCCGCCAACGAGCCGCTGCCGCCGATGCCGGTCGCCCACGGTCTCGGGTTGGGATTCGACCCACCGGTGGTGACGCCGGAGCTGCGAGCCACCGCCGCGCAGGAGATACTCGAGCCCGGGATGGTGCTGTCCGTCACCGGCTACGTCTGGCAGGAGGGCGTGGGCGCGGTCTTCGGCCGGGAGGCCGTGCTGGTCGCACCCGACGGCCCGGAGGTGCTCACACACAGTCCATCGTGGATCAGTCGCGCCGGCGTCGGAATCGGCTGAAGGAGTCCTTATGGCAGACAATGGAAGTCGCCCGAAACCCGAGGAACTCATCCTCTACGAGAAGGACCCGAAGACCAAGATCGCCACGATCACCTTCAACCGTCCGGAGTATCTCAACGCGCCGACGTCGGCGGCCCGGCTGCGGTACGCCGACCTGCTGCGCGCGGCCACCGTCGACAACGACGTCAAGGTGGTCGTGATCCGCGGCGTCGGCGACAACCTCGGCAGCGGTGCGGACCTGCCCGAATTCATGGAGGGCAACGACAACACCG
>JAJKIB010000149.1 GCA_021154745.1 Mycobacterium sp. | reverse complement strand
TGGATGTCCGTCAACGCCTGCTTGAGCGTCTCCTCGGTGCGGAACACTGCGGCATTGTTGTCCATCGACTGCTGCAGGGCGCCACGGATGTCGGCGACGCGCTCGTTGCCGTGCTCGGAGAGGATGTCGCCCACCCAGCCGACCACCATCCCCGCCGGGTCCTGCGGCAGGTCGACGAAGTCATGGCCCAGCGCGTAATTCGACGCGCTGATGCCGGCGCGACGACCGAACACGTTGATGTCCAACAGCGAGTTGGTGCCCAGCCGGTTGGCGCCGTGCACCGATACGCAGGCGCATTCACCGGCGGCGTACAGACCGGGAACGATCGTCGTGTTGTCGCGCAGCACTTGGCCACTGATCGTGGTCGGGATGCCGCCCATCACGTAGTGGCAGGTCGGGTAGACCGGGACCAGCTCCGTGACCGGGTCGACGCCCAGATAGGTGCGGGCGAACTCGGTGATGTCTGGCAGCTTCGCCTCGAGCACGTCCTCGCCGAGGTGGCGCACGTCGATGTAGACGTAGTCCTTGTTCGGGCCGGCGCCGCGGCCTTCCAGCACCTCGAGCACCATCGAGCGGGCGACGATGTCGCGCGGCGCCAGGTCGACGATCGTCGGCGCGTAGCGCTCCATGAACCGCTCACCGTCGGCGTTGAGCAGCCGGCCACCCTCGCCACGCACCGCCTCCGAGATCAGGATGCCCAATCCGGCCAGCCCCGTCGGATGGAACTGGTGAAATTCCATGTCCTCCAACGGAAGTCCCTTGCGGAACACTATGCCCAGGCCGTCGCCGGTGAGAGTGTGCGCGTTCGAGGTGGTCTTGTACATCCGGCCCGACCCGCCGGTGGCGAACACGACGGCCTTGGCGTGGAAGATGTGGATGTCGCCGGTGGCCAGCTCGTAAGCGATCACGCCGGTGGCCACGGGCCCGGCTGGGGTCTCGGTCATCGCGATGTCGAGCGCGTAGTACTCGTTGAAGAACTCGACGTCATGCTTGACGCAGTTTTGGTACAGCGTCTGCAGGATCATGTGCCCGGTGCGGTCGGCCGCATAACAGGCCCGGCGTACCGGCGCCTTGCCGTGGTCGCGGGTGTGCCCGCCGAACCGGCGCTGGTCGATGCGGCCCTCGGGGGTGCGGTTGAACGGCATCCCCATCTTCTCGAGGTCGAGCACCGCGTCGATGGCTTCCTTGCACATGATCTCGACGGCGTCCTGGTCGGCGAGGTAGTCGCCGCCCTTGACCGTGTCGAACGTGTGCCACTCCCAGTTGTCCTCTTCGACGTTGGCCAGCGCCGCGCACATGCCGCCCTGCGCAGCGCCGGTGTGGCTGCGGGTCGGGTAGAGCTTGGTCAGCACCGCGGTGCGGACCCGTGGACCTGCCTCGACCGCCGCACGCATGCCTGCGCCGCCTGCGCCGACGATCACGACGTCGTAGCGATGCTCAACAATCATTGGAACCTCCCCGTCACGAGATGCTCGCGTCGAAGGTGACCAGGACGTAAGTGCCGAGCACCAACGTGAACCCGGTCGCCAGCAGTAGCAGCGAATTCAGATAGAACTTCGTGACGTTCTTGCGCGCGTAGTCGCCGATGATCGTGCGCATGCCATTGGCGCCGTGCACCATCGCCAGCCACAGCAACGCCATGTCCCAGATCTGCCAGAACGGTGAGGCCCAGCGCTCGGCGACGTAGTTGAAGTCGATGCGATACACGCCGTCGTCCCACATCAGCCCGATGAACAGGTGGCCGAGCGCCAGGAAAACCAGCGCTACACCGGAAAACCGCATGAACAGCCAGGCGTACTTTTCGAAGTAGGGGATGCCCCTTGGTCGCCGGGGTGCGCGCGGATGATCCAGCGACGCTGGACGGTCGTGCTCTCTCTCCTGCACCGGTGCCAGCCGACCCTCACGGTGGTGGGGGGTCCAGGCTTCTCCTGCCGGCCCACCCGCTGGCGCGGTCACAGGAACCGCTCCACCATGTGCATGCCAAGCACGCCCAGCGCGGGGATCATCACGACGAGCCAGACGCCGACGACGATCCACAACATGAGTCGCTGATATTTCGGACCGTGCTGCCAGAAGTCGATGAGGATGACCCGCACGCCGTTGAGGGCGTGGTAGAGCACCGCGGCCACCAGGCCCATCTCCATCAGCCCGACGATCGGCGTCTTGTAGGTGTTGATGACCTCGTTGTAGACCTGCGGACTGACCCGGACCATGGCGGTGTCGAGTACGTGCACGAGCAGGAAGAAGAAGATGGTCGCCCCGGTGATGCGGTGCAGCACCCAGGACCACATGCCGGGATCACCGCGATAGAGGGAACGTCTGCGCGACGGATGAGCTCGCGGGGCCGGCACCGCCGTGCTGCCGGGCGTCAGCCCGGAAGTTTGAGTACTCATCTGGCCTCCAACGCCATCGGTGGACGCTTGGGCTCGGAGCCGCGCCGGCGGCGACATCTGCCTCGGCTGAGAACCTGCCCAAACCTCGGGGCGACTCTAAACCCACTTGTACTGCTAAACGAACTACGGTTTAGCCGTCGGCACCACGAAAAACGCGAAAGTTAGGGTTACCTATCCCGGGGGGCTCACGAGAGAGCGTGGCCTTCGGAATGCATTCAGATTTGGCCCAATGAGGTTGGCATGACATCCGAGATCGATTGGAAGATGTTGCGGCACAAGGCAACTGAGGCAGCGGCCCACGCGTATGCGCCGTATTCGGGATTCGCAGTCGGGGCGGCCGCGCTGGTCGACGATCACCGAATGGTGGCCGGCTGCAATGTGGAAAATGTCTCATATGGCCTAGGTCTCTGTGCCGAGTGTGCTGTGGTCTGCGCCTTGCATTCCGGCGGTGGCGGCAGGCTGATCGCGCTGTCGTGTGTGGACGCGACGGGCGAGGTTTTGATGCCCTGCGGACGCTGCCGCCAGGTGTTGATGGAGCACGGCGGGCCGGACATGCTCATCGACCATTCGATGGGCCCCCGGCCGTTGAGCGAGCTGCTTCCCGACGCGTTCGGCCCGCATGACCTCGCACGCCATAACGAGCCTGCGCATGAAGAAACACCGTGACCGACTTCACATCGAGTTTGCCGCTGTCCGTGAGGAGGCGGCAAATGAAGAGTCGTGCAAAGGCGTTGGGTCACGCGATCCACCCCTTGCTGATCCCGTTCCCGCTGGGGCTCCTGGCCACTGCGGTCGTTTTCGACATCGTGTACCTCATCACCGACCGCGGCGGTTTCGCGGTCGCGGCGGCGTACATGATTGCGGCGGGAATCATCGGTGGCTTGCTAGCCGCGCCCTTCGGCTGGATCGATTGGTTCAAGATCCCTGCGGGCACCAGGGCCAAGAGCATTGGTCTAACCCACTCCTCGGCAACATTGCGGTGGTCGTGTTGTTCGCAGCGAGCTGGCTGGTCCGCGTTAAGAACGGCTGGGAGCCGACCGCGTGGGCGTTGGTGTGCAGCTTCGCCGCGGTGGTGCTGGCGGTCGGAACCGCATGGATGGGCGGGGAGCTCGTCGAGCGCCTCGGCATCGGGGTCGACGAAGGCGCAGGCGTCGACGCGCCGAGTTCGTTGAGCCATCGGCACGTCGTGGCGTAGCAGCACTCGCACGTCAACCGCCGTAAGGTAACGGCGGTGACGGCGTTCGCATTTGACGCGCCCACGGTCATCCGGACCAAGCGCGACGGCGGGGTGTTGTCGGATGCGGCGATCGACTGGGTGATCGACGGCTATACCCAGGGCCGGGTCGCCGACGAGCAAATGTCGGCGTTGTTGATGGCCATCTTCCTGCGAGGCATGACTGGCGCCGAAATCACCCGCTGGACGGCGGCAATGGTCGACTCCGGTGAGCGGTTGGACTTTTCGGATCTCCGGCGCGACGGGAAGCCATTGGCGTTGGTGGACAAGCATTCCACCGGCGGCGTCGGCGACAAGGTCACGATTCCGCTTGTTCCCGTCGTGATGGCATGCGGGGGAGCGGTGCCGCAGGCTGCGGGGCGGGGCCTCGGGCACACCGGCGGAACCCTCGACAAGCTGGAGTCCATCCCGGGTTTCACCGCTGAGATCTCCAAAGCCAAAATCCGGCAACAACTTTGCGACCTCGGCGCGGCGATCTTCGCGGCGGGCGAGCTGGCCCCCGCCGACCGCAAAATCTATGCGCTGCGCGATGTCACCGCCACCACCGAATCGCTGTCGTTGATCGCCAGCTCGGTGATGAGCAAGAAGATCGCCGAGGGCACCCGGGCACTGGTGCTCGACACCAAGGTTGGCAGCGGGGCGTTCCTGGCCACCGAGGCGGAGTCCCGCGAACTGGCCCGCACGATGGTGGAGCTGGGCGCCGCGGAGGGCCTGGTAACGCGCGCCTTGCTGACCGACATGGAGACACCGCTGGGCCGCACCGTCGGCAATGCCGTCGAGGTCGAGGAATCGCTGGAAGTGCTGGGCGGCGGGGGGCCGGCCGATGTGGTCGAACTGACGCTGGCGCTGGCCGTCGAGATGCTTGACGCGGCCGGGCTCGACGGCATCGACCCCGCCGCCACACTGAAGGACGGCTCGGCGATGGACCGGTTCCGTGAGCTGGTCGCCGCGCAGGGCGGCGACTTGTCTCGACCGCTGCCGATTGGTCGGTATTCCGAGACCATCTCGGCATCGCGCGATGGCACGATGGGACTCATCGACGCGATGGCGGTGGGACTGACGGTGTGGCGGCTCGGTGCGGGCCGCTCCGTCCCAGGTGAGCGGGTGCAGTCCGGCGCCGGGCTACGCATCCATCGGCGCCCTGGCGAGCCCGTCGCCGCCGGCGAAGCGTTGTTCACGCTCTACACCGACACCCCGGAACGGTTCGAGGCGGCGATGGCCGAGCTCGACGGTGCCTGGAGCGTCGGTGACCATGCGCCAAAACAGCGGCCTTTGATCATCGATCGGATCACCGCATGACGACACCGCTGACGCTGGAATCGATCCGACAGGCGCCGAAGGCCCTGCTGCATGACCACCTGGACGGCGGGCTGCGGCCCGCAACAGTGCTGGAGCTCGCCGAGACGAACGGCTACGACGAGCTTCCCGCCACCGGCATCGACGAGCTGGCGACGTGGTTCCGCACCGCCGCGCACAGCGGGTCGTTGGTGCGCTACCTCGAACCGTTCGCGCACACGGTCGGCGTGATGCAGACGCCGGAGGCGCTGCACCGGGTGGCCTACGAGTGCGTCGAAGACCTGGCGGCCGACAACGTCGTGTATGCCGAGATCCGGTTCGCGCCGGAACTGCACATCGACGGCGGGCTGTCGCTTGACGCGGTCGTCGACGCCGTGCTGGCCGGCTTCGCCGACGGCGAGAAGGCGGCCAGTGCCGAGAGTCGGGGTATCACCGTGCGCTGCCTGGTCACGGCGATGCGCCATGCCGCGCGATCGCGCGAGATCGCCGAGCTGGCAATCCGGTTCCGCGACAAGGGCGTCGTCGGTTTCGATATCGCCGGTGCAGAGGCCGGATACCCGCCGACGCGGCATCTCGATGCCTTCGAGTACATGCGAGGCAACAACGCCCGCTTCACCATTCACGCGGGCGAGGCGTTCGGGCTGCCGTCCATCCACGAGGCCATCGCGTTCTGCGGTGCCGATCGGCTCGGCCATGGCGTGCGGATCGTCGACGACATCACCGTCAGCCCCGACGGGAGTGCTCAGCTCGGCAGGCTGGCATCGCTGTTGCGCGACAAGCGAGTTCCGTTCGAGATGTGCCCCAGCTCCAACGTGCAGACGGGCGCCGTCGGCAGTATCGCGGAACATCCGTTCGACCTGCTGGCCCGGTTGCGGTTCCGCGTCACGGTCAACACCGACAACCGGTTGATGAGCGACACCACGATGAGCCATGAGATGCTGCGGCTTGTCGAGGTGTTCGGCTACGGCTGGAGCGATCTGGAGCGCTTCACGATCAACGCGATGAAGTCGGCGTTCATCCCGTTCGCCGAACGCCTCTCGATCATCGACGACGTGATCAAGCCGCGCTTCGCCGTCCTCGTCGGCTAGCTCTTCTCCCCCCGAGCGTGCGTGTTTGTACGCCGACTCGCCGCATTTTGCGTGCATTCTCTGCACGCTCGCGGCAAGGATGGCTTGTCAGCGGTCGAGTTCGCGGATGCCTGCGGTGAGCTCATCGAGATTGGCGATGATCAAACCGGCGAGATCGTCGCGTGCATCGCTTGCCACCCACAACTCGAGTCCGACTCGAAACGCGGCTACCGCGGCGGCGGCAACCAGCCGTGGGCCGCGCGCGTCCCCGTCCGTATTCGTCTGTGCCGCAGCGAATCTCCGGACAAGGCGGTCGAACCCGGCGAACACCCGGCCGAGCCCTGCCTCAAGTACCGGCGTGGTGGTGACGAGTTGCAGCCGGGTCAGTTCGCGGTCCGGGTCGGCCGCATAGTCCGCGACGGTCGCAGTGATCACCTCGCGCAACGACCCGAGCAGCGGCGCATCGGCGGGCTGGCGCGCGAAGAGGTCGGCTGCGAGGTTCAGATGGGTCCGCAGGCGGCCGAGGACAAGGTCCTCTTTCGAGGTGAAGTAGCGAAAGAACGTCCGCGTGGACACCAGACACTCCGCGCACAAATCCTCAAGGCGCACGGGCTCATAGCCCTCCGCACGAAACCGCTCCAGCGCCTTGGTTTCGATCGTGGCGCGGGTCAGTGCCTTCTTCTGTTCTCGCAGTCCACCCGTTGGGCTGCCATCGATTGACATATGCCTATCATAGGCATATTTTCAGGTTATGAAACTCAGGACACGCACCCACACCGCTTTTGCGCAGGTCAATGGGGCTCGGCTGTACTACGAAGAGCGTGGTGCCGGGTTCCCGGTGGTCTTCATCCCGGGTGGTTCGGTGGACGCTTCGCACTACGCGACCGTCGCCGAGCACCTCGCCGGCGAATTCCGCACTGTCACCTTCGACCGCCGCGGCAACGGCAGAAGTCCGCGGCCGCCGGGGTGGTACGCGACCAGCATTGCCGAACAGGCCGACGACGTCGCCGGGCTCATCGAGGTCCTCGGTCTCGCGCCGTGTGGGGTGTGGGCCAGCAGCCTTGGCGGGGTCATCCTGCTCGAACTATTGATTCGCCGCCCGGGTCTGGTCAGCGCTGCGATCGTTCACGAACCGCCGTTGTTCGGCATCCTCGATGACGGTGAGCAGCTTGCAGCAGGCCTGCTGGCATCGGCCGCGCACGCCGTTCGCGAAAACCAGGTCGCCGATGCCTTCCGAGCCCACGCCCGTCAGTCAGTCGGTGACGCGTTCGAGGATCTTCCGGCCGCGGCGCAAGAGCGTATGTTCGCCAACGCGGAGGTCTTCTTCGATCTCGAGATCCCGGCGCTTGTCGACTATCGAGTCGATCCGGCAACTGCATTGCGCCGCATCGACATTCCGTTGTCTGTGATGGCCGACGCGACCAACCCCGCTGTCCCGCCGGTTCGGGCGGCGCGCTGGCTGGCCGACACCGTTGGTGCAGAACTCCACGACCTTCCCGGAGGCCACATGCCGTATGCGACCGAGCCCGAGGCCACAGCTGCGGCCATCCGCGCCGCCCTCGATCCGAAGGGAGGAACGAGCATATGAGCTTCGAATGGGGAGGCCTCGTCGACAGTGCCGATCGCCTTCGCGAGCACCAGCCGCCTGCCGGCGCGGCCCGTCATCACAGCAGCATCGAAGTCATCGGCTACGAGAAGTTCGACATCGGTAGCCACGACGACGGATCTGTCCTGGTATCCACTGTTCTCACCGAACGATTCAGCGGCGCAATCGAGGGCATCGGCGTCGCCGACCACATCCGGCTACTTCATCCGGACGGCACCGGCATCTCGACCGGCATCGAACGCATCGAGGGTAGCGTCAACGGGCGCACCGGCTCGTTCATCCTCACCGCGTACGGGCGCAACCACAGCGCAACGAAGGTCAGCGGCACCTGGACCGTCCAACCCGGTTCCGGCACGGCAGAACTCACCGGACTGCGGGGACGCGGAAACTACACCGCCACCGCAGACTCGGCGGGGCAGTGGCGCGCAGAGGACGAATTCGTGTGCTGGTTCGAAAGCCCGAAAACCGTCAGCTGAGCACGGTACGCAGCGTATCGGCGAATTCCTTTGGCGCGCCGAGGAATCCGCCGTGGTCGCCGGGAAATTCGACCGGTGTGCTGCCGAGCAGCTCGCACAGTGCCACCGACGTCCCGTAGGTGAGTAACCGACCGGAGTCGGCGCCGACGCCGATCACCACGCGCGACGGACCGTTCTTCAGCGCGTCGACGTTCGGCAGGTACCGCGTCGTCGGTCGCAGTTCGTGGTTGAAGAATCGGGCGGCCTCGCGAATGTCCTGTTCCGTCGGCTCCGGTGGCGCCTCGACCGGGGCACCCTCGGCGGAGGGCGACATGTCGAAGCCCGCCGTCATCATGAACTGGAACCAGGCCGCGTGCAGTCCGTCCGTGCGGAAGGTGTCGATGATGGCCTCGGTGTCCGCTCGATGCCGCTCGGGGTCGGGCAGCAACTCCAGCAGCGGCGGCTCGTGGGCGACTAGCGTGCGCACCCGTCCCGGATGCCGGGCGACCAGCGCCAGACCCGTCACCGCGCCGCCGCTGGAGCCGAGCATGTCTGCCGACTCGGCGCCGAGGTCGTCGAGGATGGCGGCGATGTCCTCGGCGCGCGATTCGGGTGTGGACTCCTCCTCGGGATTGTCGATCGTGGAGTTGGCGTGGCCACGCGGGTCGTAGGTGATGACGGTGTGATCGCCCGCCAACGCGTCGGCCAGCGACGCGAAATCCGCTGAGGCCATCGGAGAGCCGATGACGAGGACCAGCGGCCCCGCCCCGCGGACTTCGTAGTAAAGGCGGGCGCCGGGGACGGTGACGGAATGGGTGGTGGCGGTGCTAGGCAGGGTCATATCCGTGCAGACCATCACCGCGATGGAAATTCATCGTTAAGTCGTAACGTGGGCGCCATGATTACCGGCGCTCATGTGATCGTCTATAGCCGCGACGCCGACGCGGATCGAGCGTTCTTTCGCGACGTGCTGGAGTACCCGCACGTCGATGCCGGCGGGGGTTGGCTCATCTTCAAGCTGCCGCCCGGCGAGGTGGCGGTGCATCCCGCGGAAGGCGCCCCGTCGCACGAGCTCTATCTGATGTGCGACGACGTGAACGCGACGGTCGAGCAGCTGGCGGCCAAGGGGGTGAGCTGCGGTCCGATCAGCGACCAGGGCTGGGGCCTGTTGACCAGCATCGGGCTGCCCGGCGGCGGCGAGCTCGGCCTCTATGAGCCAAGGCATCCGAAGGCGACGGAACTGTAGCGCTACTCCTCGCGTAGCCGCGACTCGACGAACGCCTCCATCGCCTCCCACTGCTCGACGGCCTTGGCGTAGGGCGGGCTCGGGCGGCGGACGGTGTCCGGGTCGAGCACATGCGCCACCAGCCGGCCCAGCGGCTGGTCGGCGTCCAAGGTCTCATCGACGGTGGTGTCCTCGGCGTAATCGCCTACATCCCTGAGCAATTCGACGGCGAGCTCGAGTTGGTCGCGGTCGATGGCGTCGGGGCCGTCGGCGAGGTCGTCGGCGATTCCGGTCAGCACGTAGACGTTGTCGTCGCCGACGTTCACCTGCAGTGAGCCGTCGGTGGCCGCAGTGCGGATGTCGTCATAGGTCGCCAGGTCGGACAGGTCGTGGTCGTGTTCGTCGGCCAGATAGCGAGCCAGTGCCCGCTCGGAGGTGAACACGCTGATTCTTCCGTTGCGGCCCAAGAAGATCGGTTGATCATCGAGATAACAGCGCAGGGTGTAGTACGTGCCGGCGCTGGTCATCATACGGACGGGATCGATACCCACCTTGAGCCAGAAGTCGTCGTCGCTGCCGAGCACGAGCCCCTCGGCGTGGTTCGCGAGGTCATCGGACTCCTCGACGTCGGCCTCAACTTCGGCGTCTTCGGTGTCGGTGTCGGACTCCGCGACGATCTCGTCTTCTTCCTCCGGCTCCGGCGCCGGTTCGGCCAGCTCGGCTTTGGCCTTCTCTGAGGCGGGCTTGTCGACATCGGGAATGGTGACGATCTCATCGATCGCGTCGATGACGTTGTCCCAGCCGCGGCCGATCACTGCCTCGATCTCGGCCCACCGCTTGCGGCCGGCCCGGCCCGCGAACGCGTCGATGCCTCCGCCGACCGTCCCGAGCACCGGGTTGCCGTTGAAGAACTTGGTCACCGCCGGCATCTCGCACACCGACCCGATGGACGACGCGATCGCCAGCGTGCGGTGCAGCTCCTTGACCGTCTCCTCGCTGGGCTTTTCGGCGACCAGTTCCTCGAGGCTGACGAGGTCGTACTGGCGATCGTCGGACGGATCGAACGTGTGCGCGTTCGCCTCGGTCAAGCTTTCCCAGGCGGGGTGATCGCTCAGGTCGTTGTCCTTGTTGGTCCTGACGAACGCGGCCAGGTCGGCAACGGATTCGAACGCGTACAGGTCCTCATCCTTGCCGAGGAACGCCTCCCACTCGTCGCCCTCATCGCGCCAGCGTGGAGCCCACAATGTGTACAGGTCGCCCTTGGTCAGCGCGAGCCGGATCGGCACGATGTCAGCAGCCATGGCGCACAGCCTAACGACGGCACCTGGCGGGCCTCGACGGTCACCTGCCCAAACCGGCTCCCGCGTTCGAGGTTCGGATGGGCGACAGCAATTTCTGCGTCAGCGTCAGCGACGTAGACCAGTTGTCGGTTTGCGACGCCGAGAGCCTGCCGGCAACGCCTGGATGGATAGGAAACCGGCGGTTGACGGGCTACGATCGCTTTCTAGGCCGATCGCGTTGTATGCGATGAGGTGGCATGAAAACGATCGCTAAGTTAACGAATAGGCGCGACGACCACGGGGTCCACGAGGGCTATCTGCTTCTCGCCGATATCTCGGGATACACCGCGTTCCTTACCGGCACCGAGCTGGAGCACGCGCACGAGATCATTCAGGAATTGACCACGCTCATCCGCGAGCGGCTCGCGCCTCCGATGCGGTTTGTGAAGCTCGAAGGTGACGCTGTTTTCTGCTACGCGGACACCGAGACGTTTCGGGAAGGTGAGCGGCTCGTCGAACTGATCGAGGCCTGCTACTTCGAGTTCTCCAACCACTTGGTCGACATGACGCGCGCAACGACCTGCCGCTGCGTGGCCTGCGCTGCCATCGGTTCGCTCGGGCTGAAGTTCGTATCGCATTACGGCAGCTATGTGGTCGAGCGCGACGACCCACGTGAGGACCTCGCGGGGCCGGACGTCATCCTGGCGCATCGGCTGCTGAAGAACACGATCAGCAACGACGACGGACCGCAGGCATATGCGTTCTTCACGAAGACATGTCAGCAGCATCTGCCTCCGTCCTTCGAACTGCCCTCTCATATCGAGATGTACGAGTCGTTCGGCGAAACCAAAGGCGGCGTGCACAATCTCGACCCGGTGCTGAGCAGGATGCGGGAGGAGCGGCGCTCGTATATTAGCGCTGCCGACGCGGACTTCGAGACCACCATCGATGTGCCAGCGCCAGCGGCCGTCGCCTGGCAATACGTCGTTGATCCGATCGAGCGACAGCGCTGGGCCTGCCGGCAGTTCAACAAGGATCCAGACGAAGAGGAGCGAAACCCACAGGGCCGCCTCGGGCCTGGAGCGACGTCACACTGCAGCCACGGTCCTGGGCACCTCATGGCCTTCCGCGAGTTCATCGACTGGCGTCCCTTCGATTACTTCACGTCTCGCATGACAACGACGGCCGTCGCAGGTCTGCCTCGATCTCTTACCGAGACAGTCGAGTTCGTGCCCCTGGATCATCACCGGACGCGGATCATCGTTCGCTATCGGGCGACGAATCGGTCCCGCCTCTCGCTGCTGGCACTCCGCGTCACACGTGCGTTCTTGACCGCACTTTGGCAGCGGAGGGGTAACGACCTGGTCGGCATAGCCGAGGAAGACGTCGCCGCCCTTCGGCTCGGCGGCAGCGCTGATCCACAGACCGTGTGAAGAGCGAACGCTAACGACTACAACGCCACACCCACTTCGACCAGGAGAGTGTCAAGCGGAAGGTCGCCAGAAGCCCTGAAAACCCTGACCCGCGTTGTCCGTTCGGATCGGCGAGAGTTTCACCGGGTCGCCTGCCTCGATCATCGTTCCGTTGCCGACGATCATCGCGACGTGTCCGTCCCACACCGCGAGGTCGCCCGGCCGCAGCGAACCGGGATTGACCGCCGCGCCGATATCCTGCTCCTGCGCCAGCCGTGGAATGTTCAGTCCAGCTTCATGATACGCCCACTGGGTCAGGCCGCTGCAGTCCAGGGCGACGCCCGGCGTAGTGCCGCCCCACTGGTAGGGCACGCCCAACTGGGTGAGCGCGTGCCGAACAGCGCTGGCGGCCACGGCGTTCGGCGCCATCGCCGTGCTGCCGTCGGGTAGCCGGACGGCGAAGCCGTCGCCGAACGCCGCGGCGTCGGGTAGCGGCGCATCCGCTGGCGAGAACTTCGCGAGATCGCCGTGGCCGCCGGGACTCGGCAGCCCGCCCGTACCGGACATCGGGCTCATCGGTGCGCCGCCGCCGAAGCCCGAGCCCATCGACGGCATCGAGGGACTCGACAAGCCGGCCGGCGTCGTCGCCGCCGGGGAGGACTGCGCGGTCGGCGCGGTCAAAGTGGCGGCTTGCCCGTCCAACTCGGCGCGAAGCTCGTCGACCACGGCGATCGCCTCCGCCAGCGACCGCTCGGCCTCCGCCAGCAGCTCCTTCGTCGCGCCTGGCGATTCCAGGTACGGCTCGAGCGCGGCAGCGCGTGCCTCGAAGTCCTCGACGATCGTCCGCAACTTCTCGCTCGCCCGCGTGACCGCTGCCGCCGCGGTGTCGGTCGCTCTGCCGAGGTGCTCGGCACGCATGGCCAGCTCATCGGCGGCCGCGGCCGTCGTGGCCGCGAACTCGGAAGCGGCATCCGCCCCGGCGCCGAACCAATCCACTTCGGCGTGCATCCACGCCCGACGGGCTGCCGCCGACACGTTGGCCAGCGCATCGCGCACCCCGACCAGTGCGGTGGCTGGATCACTCGCCGGATCACTCGACCAACCCGGTCCGACCAGCGACTGCATCTCGCGGATCGGCGCCGCCAGCGCGGCGACCAGGGCACTCGGCATCGCTAGAGCCTCGACACCGCAGCGCCGAGCCCGTGGTCGGCGTTCTCGTACGCCCTCGCCGACGCATGGGCGGTGAGGCATCCCGCTGTCAGACGCTCACCCAGCGCGGCCACCGCGCGGGACGCCTGCGTGGTGGCGTCGGCCAGCGCCGCCAGGAAGCGGGTGCCGACCGGACCCAGCATCGAGTCCGCGGCCGCGCCGGGCATCGACGACAAGGCCTCGGCGACAGCGGCGAGTTCGGCGGCGTGTGTGGAGTTGGCGACGCCGAACGCGCGGATGGCATCGGTATCGGCGAACATGCGGTTAGGACGGCCGCGGCGACCGTTCGGTTCCACTAAGGTCGGCCCATGCTTGTCCGCGTCGTCGACCACCCGCTGGCCGCCGCGCGGCTGACCACACTTCGCGACGAGCGCACTGACAACGCGGCGTTCCGTGCGGCGCTGCGCGACCTGACCCTCATGTTGGTGTACGAGGCGACCCGCGACGCCGCCTGCGAAACCGTCCCGGTGCGAACGCCGCTGGCCGAGACCACCGGATGCCGGTTGGCCAATCCACCGCTTCTAGTGCCGGTGCTACGCGCAGGGCTCGGGATGGTCGATCAGGCGCACGCGCTGATTCCGGAAGCCCGCGTAGGTTTCGTCGGGGTGGCCCGCGACGAGGAAACCCATGAGCCCACACCGTATTTGGAGTCGTTGCCGGACGACTTGAGCACGCAGCCGGTGATGGTGCTGGACCCGATGCTGGCGACCGGCGGCTCGATGGCGCACACCATTGGGCTGCTGCATTCCCGCAACGCTGTCGACATCACTGCCGTCTGTGTCGTCGTCGCACCGGAAGGCATTGCGGCACTGGAGAAGGTGGCCCCGAATCTACGGCTGTTCACCGCGACCATCGACGAGCGGCTCAATGAGATCGCCTACATCGTGCCGGGTCTCGGTGACGCAGGCGACCGGCAGTTCGGGCCGCGCTAGAAACGCTGTGCGACGGTGACGAGTTCGTCCTGGACCTCGCGCGCCTTGTCTCGTGTGGCTTGGAGATCTCCGGTGTTTGCGCAGCGAACCTCGATGTAGGACTTGACTTTTGGTTCGGTGCCCGACGGCCGTACGACGATCCGCACGGAGTTTTCGTCGTTGCCGCCGAAGAAGATCAGCGCATCGGTTCGCCGTTGACCGCGTTCCAGCAGCAAATCGGCCACCGTCACCTCGAAGCCGGCCAGCCGATCGGGCGGGGTCGTCCGCAGCCTGGCCATCACCGCTTCAGCCTCGTCGGCATCGGCCACGCGCCGCGACACCGCGGTCGTGGTGTGCACACCATGGCGCCGCGCGAGGTCATCGAGCGCGTCGAGCACCGTTCGGCCCTCGCTTCGCAGCGCGGCAACCAGATCGCAGGCCAGCACGGCCGCGGTGATGCCGTCCTTGTCGCGGATCGCCTCCGGATCGACGCAGTATCCGATCGCCTCTTCGTAGGCGTAGACCAGCGTGCAACCGGGCAAATCGATGTCGGCTCGCGACAACCATTTGAACCCGGTGAGTGTCTCGACGTGCCGCGCGCCGTGATCCCTGGCGATGGCGGCCAGCATGCGCGACGACACCACCGAGCTGGCCACCACGGTGGCCTCGGAGACAGGACCGGGCTCAACGTGCGAGAGGATGTAATCGCCCAGTAGCCAACCGGTTTCGTCACCGGAGAGCATGCGCCAGCCGTCCGGCGTCGGCACCCCGACCGCGCACCGGTCGGCGTCGGGGTCGAGCGCGATGGCGATCTCGGCGTCGACGTCGCCCGCCAGCTTCAGCAGCGCGTCGACCGCTCCGGGCTCCTCCGGGTTGGGGAACGAGACCGTCGGAAAGTCCGGATCGGGCGCGAACTGGTTCTCGACGACGTGCACCTCGGAGAAGTCGGCCCGCACCAGCGCATCCATCGCGAACTCGCCGCCCACTCCGTGCAACGGTGTCAGCGCAACCCGCACCGACTCGTGGCTGTGCCGGATGTGACCCGCACGCTCGACGTAGTGCTGAACGGGATCGACGTCGGACAGCTCGACGGGCCGCCGAGGAATTTCGTCGGCGTAAGGGGCGTCCGCGACGGCATTCTCGATCTCCTCGTCGATGGGCGGAACGATCGGGAATCCCCCCTCGAAGTAGACCTTGTAGCCGTTGTCGGACGGAGGGTTGTGCGACGCGGTGATCTGGATGCCCGCGGCCGCGCGATTATGACGCACCGCGAATGCCAACACCGGTGTAGGCACCGCGACGAACAGCAGCGACACCGCAAATCCTTGGGCGGCAAGGACTTCTGCCGCGGCGAGCGCGAAGTCCTCCGATCGGTGGCGCGTGTCCCGGCCGACCATCACCTGCCTCCCGGCGTGGCCATGGTCCTTGAGCACCTTGGCGACC
>JAJKIB010000148.1 GCA_021154745.1 Mycobacterium sp. | reverse complement strand
GTATACGGCGCGTCCGGTAACTTCAACCTGTCGGGGTAAGGGGAGACGTCGTGTCGAGGACTACCGCGATCAGGATCGCCGCCGCAGTGTTGGCGGCGATCATCGTGGCGTTCACGGTGTTTACCTATCTGGCGTATACCGCTGCGTTCACTCCGACCGACACCGTGACGGTGACGTCGCCGCGGGCCGGTTTGGTGATGGACAAGGATGCAAAGGTCAAGTACCGCGGTATCCAGATCGGCAAGGTCGAAGACATCGCGTACACCGGTGATCAGGCCAAGTTGACGCTGGCGATCAAGCGCGACCAGATGCGCTACGTCCCGTCGAACGCGCTGGTGCGTATCGGCAGCACCACAGTGTTCGGCGCGAAGTCGGTGGAGTTTATTGCGCCGGCGCAGCCGACCGGCACGCCGTTGCGCCCGGGCGCCACCGTCCAGACTCAGGCTGTGCAGTTGGAAGCCAACACGTTGTTCCAGACCCTGATAGACGTGCTGCACAAGATCGACCCGGTACACCTGAACGCGACCCTGTCGGCGATCGCCGAGGGCTTGCGTGGTCATGGTGACGATTTCGGCGCTACCTTGGCGGGCTTGAATCAGTATCTCGCACAACTGAATCCGAAATTGCCGACGGTTGAGTCGGATTTCGCGCAGACAGCGACGGTGGCCAACATCTACGGCGATGCCGGCCCCGATCTGGTCACTGTGGTCGACAATGTGCCGACGATCAGCGACACGATCGTCGATGAGCAGGACAACCTGAACGCGACGCTGCTCGCGACAATCGGCTTGGCGAATGAGGGATACGCCACGTTGGAGCCGGCGGCGGACAATTACATCGCGGCGATCCAGCGGTTGCGGGCGCCGTTGAAGGTGCTGGGCGACTATTCGCCGGAAATCGGCTGCATACTGCTGGGCGTCAAGAATGGCAGCGAGCGGGCGGGACGCCTCGTCGGGGGCATCAAACCGGGCGCGATGGTGAGTTCAAGCTTCGTGCTGGGTGTGCCGTCGTACACGTATCCAGAGAGTCTGCCGATCGTGAACGCGACCGGCGGACCCAACTGCCGCGGACTGCCCGACATTCCCAGCAAGCAGTACGGTGGCTCGTGGTACAGGGCGCCCTTCCTGGTCACCGACAACGCTTACATCCCGTACGAGCCGTTCACCGAGGTGCAGGTCGACGCACCGAATACCCTGCAGTTCCTCTTCAACGGCGCATTCGCGGAACGAGATGACTTCTGATGAGCGCTTGCGCGAAGAAGCGAGGGCACTGATGGGCCACCGGGGACTCCTGATCAAGGTGAGCATCTTCGCGGTGGCCATGCTCTTGGTCTCCGCCGGTTTGGTGGTGATCTTCGGCGAGTTCCGGTTCGCCTCCACCAACACCTACCACGCCACGTTCCGCGACGCCGCGCGACTGACGGGCGGCACCGACGTGCGGATCGCGGGCGTTCCGGTGGGCAGTGTCAAAGATGTGAAGCTAAACCCCGACAACACCGTCGATGTGGCGTTCACCGTCAACAAGAAGTATCAGATGTACACGTCGACGCGTGCCCTGATCCGCTACGAGAATCTGGTTGGCGACCGCTACATGGAAGTCGCCTCGGGCCCCGGAGAGCTTCGGAAGCTGCCACCGGGCGGCACGGTCGACATCGACCACACCGAGCCGGCGCTGGATCTCGATGCCTTGCTCGGTGGCCTGCGCCCGGTCGTCAAGGGCCTCAACGGCCAGCAGATCAACCAGATCAACAGCGCGATCCTCGAGCTGTTGCAGGGCCAGGGCGGTGCGCTGTCGCAATTGCTCTCGGAGACTGGAACATTCAGCCAAACCCTGGCCGATCGCTACCAGGTGATCTCGGAGGTGATCCACAATCTCAACGCGGTGCTGGGGACCGTTGACGAGAAGAGCGCCCAGTTCGATGCCAGCGTGGACCAGCTCCAGAAGCTGGTCAGTGGGCTGGCGCAGGGCCGGGACCCGATTGCCGGGGCAATTCCGCCGCTGGCGTCCGCGGAAACGGATCTGACCGACATGCTGTCGAACTCACGGCGGCCGCTGCAGGGCGTGCTCGAGAACCTTCGCCCACTGGCCACCGAGTTCGACAACCGCAAGGATGAGGTCAACCGGGTCATCGAACCGCTCGCCGAGAACTATTTGCGGCTCAACGCCCTTGGCTCCTATGGGGCGTACTTCAACTACTACATCTGCTCGGTGTCGCTCAAGTTCAACGGGCCGGCGGGCAGCGATATCTTCCTGCCAATGGGCGGAGTCCCGGACCCGTCGAAGGGTAGGTGTTCAGAAAATGGATAAGACGATCCGGGCGGGCATCTTCGGAATCGTGATCGTCGCGTGTGTCCTGATGGTCGCGTTCGGCTACAGCAAACTGCCGTTTTATCCGCAAGGCAAATCGTACGAGGCCTATTTCGCCGACGCCGGTGGCATCTCGCCTGGTAACGATGTCAACGTCTCCGGCATCGTGGTCGGCAAGGTGGCCGGGGTCGCGCTCGCCGGCGACGTCGCGAAGGTGACATTCACCGTCAACCGCAAGATCATGCTGGGCGATCAAACGCTGGCATCGATCAAGACCGACACCGTCCTGGGCGAGAGGTCGCTGGCGGTGACCCCACGAGGCGGCGGCTCGGTGACATCAATTCCCTTGGGACGCACAACAGTTCCGTACACGTTGAACACGGCGCTGCAGGATCTCGGTCAGAACGCCAGTGAACTCGATAAGGGACAGTTGAACCAGGCGTTGGGTGTGCTGACCGATTCGCTTCGCGACGCGACCCCGGAACTGCGTCGAACGCTCGACGGGGTTTCCGCGTTGTCCCGCAGCATCAACGCCAACGACGAGGCGTTGGGCCAGCTGCTGGCGCGCGCGAAGTCGGTGACCAAGATGCTCGCCGACCGAGCCGGCCAGGTGAACCAGCTCATTGTCGACGGCAATCAACTGTTCGCCGCGCTCGACGAGCGCCGTGCCGCGCTGAGTAGTTTGATTGCCGGCATCGATGACGTGTCACAGCAGATTTCTGGATTCGTGGCCGACAACCGCCGCGAGTTCGGTCCGGCCCTGAAGAAGCTGAACCTCGTGCTGGACAACCTGCTTGAACGACGCGAGCACATCAGCCAGGCGCTGCGGCGATTGCCGCCCTACGCCACCGCGCTCGGCGAGTCGGTCGGCTCTGGTTCGGGCTTCAGCGTCAGCCTGCCCAATGCGATACCAAACATTCCGCAGTCGGAGTTGCTGTTGGACCTCTACTTCCAACCGGGCAAGATTCCCGACAGCCTGGCCGATATGCTGCGCGGATTCATCTCCGAGCGCTTGATCGTAAGGCCGAAGTCGCCATGAGCCGCTGGTTGCGTTACGGCGTCATCACCGCGCTGGTGGTGGCGCTGATCGGCGGCATCTACGTGCTGTGGCCGCGGGTCGGCACACACAGGGTGGTTGGATATTTCACGTCGGCAACCGGTCTGTATCCGGGCGACGATGTCCGCATCGTGGGTGTACCGGTCGGCTCGATCGAATCGATCTCGCCGGAGGCCGCTGCCGTCAAAATCACGATGACGGTGCAGGACGGCGTCAAACTGCCCGCCGACGCCCGCGCGGTCATCATTGCGCCGAACATCGTTGCGGCCCGGTTCATTCAGCTCACCCCGGCCTACAAGCAGGGTCCGGCGATGGTGGACGGCGGCAGTATCGGGTTGGACCGCACGGCCGTGCCGGTGGAGTGGGACGACGTCAAATCGCAGCTGACCCAGCTCAGCCAGCAACTCGGACCGCAGGCGGGGCAGATTCAGGGCCCACTGGGCGCGTTCATAAACCAAGCCGCCGATACCTTCGACGGCAACGGCGACTCGTTCCGGAAAGCCCTACGCGAGTTGTCCCAGACTGCGGGCCGGCTGGGTGACTCACGCACCGACTTGTTCGGCACGGTGAAGAATTTGCAGATCCTGATCGACGCGCTGTCGAGGAGCAACGAGCAAATCGTCCAATTCAGTGGGCATTTGGCCTCGGTGTCGCAGGTCCTGGCCGACAGCTCAAAAGACCTGGATAACACACTGGGCACCCTCAACCAGGCCTTGTCGGACATCCGCGGCTTCCTGAACGAGAACAACCAGACGCTGATCGGCAGCATTAACAAGGTGACCGACTTCACGAGCCTGCTGTCAAACCAGAGCGACGACATCGAGCAGATTCTGCACGTCCTCCCGAATGCGATGGCGAATTTCTACAACATCTACAACCCGGCCCAGGGCACCGCGAACGGTCTGCTGGGCCTGCCGGAGTTCAGCAACCCGGTGCAGTTCATCTGCGCCAACTTCGACGCCGCCGGCCAACCCGACAACTACAAGCGAACCGAGATCTGCCGCCAGCGGATGGCTCCTGTGCTGCGGCGCCTGATGATGAATTACCCGCCCATCATGGTGCATGGGATCAACACGATCACCGCGTACAAGGGACAGGTCATCTATGACACCCCGGCGACGGAGGCCAAGGCGCAGACCTACATCCCGTATCTGCAGTGGGTACCGGCGGACGGGCGGTACCCGCCTCGGTCCGGCGAGGGTGGGGATGTCAGTTCGTTGCTCCTGCCACCGAACCCGGTTCCGGGTCCCCCGCCACCGGCGCAGCCGTACACGCTCGGTCCGGTAATACTGCCGCCAGGACCAGAGCCTGGTGCGCCGCCGCCAGCTCCAGCTGCTCCAGGCCCGCTCCCGGCCGAGGCTCCCGCGCTCCCGCCCGACGCGGTCCCGCCGATGCAGCCGGTCGGTCCGGGAGGCGGAGGATGACACGAAAGTCATTGGGTATCAACGTTGGGCGCGCGACGAGCCGCACGGCGGCCATCGGTTCCGGCGTGGTACTGCTCGCCGGCTGCCAGTTCGGCGGATTGAACTCGCTGAACATGCCGGGCACCGTCGGTCACGGCCCGGGCGCTTACTCAATCACGGCGGAGCTGCCGGACGTAGCCACGCTGCCGCAGAATTCGCCGGTCATGGTTGACGACGTCACCGTCGGCAGCGTGTCGGGTGTGGAGGCCGTGCAGCGGGCGGACGGCAGTTTCTACGCGGCGGTGAAAATCTCCCTGGAACGCAACGTCAAGTTGCCCGCCAATGCGATCGCGAAGGTCGGGCAGACGTCACTATTGGGATCGCAGCATCTCGAGCTATCTGCTCCGGTAGGCCAGCCACCGGTTGGCCAGCTGCGTGACGGGTCGGAGATTCCGCAGAGCCAGGGCGGCCGCTACCCGACGACCGAGGAAGTACTGTCCGCGTTGGGGGTGGTCGTCAACAAGGGCAATCTCGGTGCGCTGCAAGACATCACCCAAGAGGTCTCGAACGCGGTGGGCGCGCGGCAGGGCCAGTTCGCTGACCTGATTCCGCGGCTTGCCGAGCTGGCCGCGTCGTTGAATCGGCAGACCGACGACATCATCGCCGCAGCGGAAGGCCTGAACCGTTTCGCCGGAGTGCTCGCGCACAACCGGGACAGTCTGGGCCGTGCCCTGGATACGCTTCCGGAAGCGCTGCGGGTGCTCAACGACAACCGGACCAACATTGTCGATACGTTCGCCGCGCTGCGGAGTTTCGCCACGGTGGGGGCACGCATCCTCGCGGAGACGAAGGAGGATTTCGCCGCGGACATCAAGGACCTCTACTCGGTCATCAAGCCGCTCAACGACAACCGTGCGGCGCTGGTGTCCGACCTGGACAGCCTGGTGACGTTCCCGTTCCCGGCCCATAGCGTGCCTCGAGTGGCCAGAGGCGACTACTTCAATATCTTCGCTGTATTCGATCTGACGCTCCGCCGGCTCGGCGAGACGATCTTCACGACGTCGTTGGGCCTCGACCCGAACATGAAGCACCTCGGCGAAGTCATCAATCCGCCGGACTTCCTGGTT
>JAJKIB010000147.1 GCA_021154745.1 Mycobacterium sp. | reverse complement strand
GTCGGTGTAATAGGCCTTGTCGGCGTCCGTCAGCGGGGGTGGAACCAGACTGCGGGGCCACAGATGTCGGGCCCGAACAACATCGGCCTCAACCGCATACACAACCACCGTTGCCTGTAGCCCGAACCATGCGAGCAACCCCAGTACCACGCCGAACAGGCCTGCGACGGCCTGGGCGTGGCGCAACAGATGAGTGGCGATGACGCCGGCTCCAGTCAGCAGCAGCTGCCAGGCCACGGCACTGATCGCCGCCCCGGGCAGCATAGAGCGCGTCGGGACTCGTGCCGGCGTGGCTATCCGGTACGCCGCGAGGAAGTAGGCCCAGCCCAGGACCGAGCCGACCGCGATGCTGATCAGACGCGCACTCAATGCGTGTAGGCCCAACGCGGTCGCCGCGCCGGCGGCTGCGCCAGCGGCGGCCGTCACCGCCGCACCGACAGCCAGTAGCAGTAGCAGGCCGGCCGCCCGCAGGTACTTGGTGGGGAACCCGGGCCGATCCACCTTGGGCACCGACCACAGCGTGCTGAAGGTGTTTTGCAGAGCGTTGGCGAAACCACGGCCGCCAAGAACGGCGCCCAATACACCGACTGTAAGCGAAAAGGCGTTGCCGAACGTGGCGACGCCGAGTTGATCGTGGATCTGGGCGCCGATGATCGGGAATTCGGCGAATGCCGAATTCACCAGGTCACGTTGAAGTTCCGGATATTTCCGCAACGCCACACCAAGGATCGTTGTCAGCGCAAGCAGAAGCGGAAAGGTCGCGACAAAGGCGTAGTACGTCAACAATGCCGCCTGATTGCCGGCTTGATCGTCGCCGAACTTCTTCACCACCGCAACGGGGAATGCCATAACTGGATGTCGCTGCTGCCAGCGATCGAACCGGCGCGCCAGGCGCTCAACGCGATTCACCGGAGCGCCAGTGACGCTTGATCGCTGATGCGGCCCATGGTTGTCGAGAATAGAACGACTCGGAGATTGCAGCACCGACTCCCGCCGGTATCGAAATCGATTATCGCCGTGACTAATCTGCGGTCACCGATCGTGTCACGTCGAACAATGACGTCTCGACACCCACCACGGACGATGCACGGTCGGGCGGATAGCCCGCCGTGCCGACGTGAAGGTATCGATTACCGCCTCAGCCGAACTCCTCGGCGTTATCGTGACGTTCGAGGACACTGACCATCGCTGGCCGACACCGATCCGTATGCGACACAACAGCTTCGATCACACAACTTGGTGGTCGCCGTCGATGCGCCGAGGCGTGACGATCTCTCGTGGGCGCGTGGCCCGCAGAGCGAGGCGCCGAGCAGACCCAGTGCCTTGAGTTGTCGGCCTTCGCATTGCGGCGAGGAGATAAATGCAGCCACGACTGAAGGCTCATTTTCGGGTGTTTCACCGACACAGTGGCTCGCGTGCGAGATTGTCGCCGGAGACAACTACGCCGGCTGTTGCCGGTGCCACCATGTAGTTGCGATGACGGACATCGCGCCGGTGGCGCACCCGCTCGCCGTGCAGAATTGTTACTCGGCGACCACCGCGATCGTCTCGAGGGGCTTAGTTATGTGCCTGTGATGACCGGCGGCGGCTCCGGAAGGGAACTTGCATGATCCCGTATTCAGATGGCATTCCGGCACGCCGGTTCCCGGTTGTCAACGTCGCGTTGATCGTCGCCAACTTCGCGGTCTTCTTGTTCTACGAATTGCCGAACGGTGACGCGGCTGTGAACCAAGCGGCGTTCTATCCCTGCGATGTGGATAGTGCCTGCCACCTGGGCGTCCCATGGGGTGTTGGTTGGATCACGGCCATGTTCTTGCATGCCGGCTGGGATCACATCCTGGGCAACATGCTGTTTTTGGCGATCTTCGGCAAGAACGTCGAGGATGCGTTCGGGCGGCTCCGCTATCTCGTCTTTTACTTTGCCGGCGGATTCGCCGCGGCAATGATGCAGACCGCGATGACCCTGCTCTTCGGCTCCGCCTCCGACGCACAGATACCCACCTTGGGGGCCAGCGGCGCGATCGCCGCCGTCATGGGCGCCTATTTTGTGCTCTATCCCGACTCACGCATAAGCACGCTGGTGCTGTGGTTCCCAGTACGCATCCCGGCGTGGTTCTTCCTCGGCGGCTGGTTCCTCTACCAGTTCTTCGAAGGCAACTACGGGCTCATCCACCCCTCCAACACGGGTGGCAGTGGTGTCGCGTTCTTCGCCCACGTCGGTGGATTCATCTTCGGTGCGGTGATAGCCCGGGTTCTCGTGGGTGCGGGACGCGTCACCGTCCCGGCGGCACGATGGTCCCCAACGTAGGTCCGTTTGTTGTGGCGGAGCTGTCACGCCGGTGATGCCCGACGATGGGAAATCCGGCACCGAGAACCTCCGCCGCCAGCGGGGTTATGGCTGGCCGCATCGAGTGCCCGTCGGGGACGACTTTCGGGGGACACGACTCTAGGTGATCATGAGGATTTTCGCGGGCCGGGCGTCAGCGCTGTAATCGCCTGGGGACCAACGTAATACCAGGAACGACGAGCTACCTGCTGGGGTGTTCGTGAAGACAGGAACTGGTACGCAGTGTTGTGACCAATGACATCGACACGTTCGCGCGCCGACCGCACTATCGAGTTGTGACGGTACGAAGCCTGTAGGCGCTGCAGGGGTTAACCGACGCCGTCGACGTCCCAGCCGGCATCGGGCCCGCGACGCCGGGAAACTGCGATCACCGTCGGTGGATGGACCGATCCACCCGAGGGCCGGCCAGCATGGCAAACGAGAAGACGCGGCAAGGATAAGGACACAGCCATGACCTACTCGACAGGCTCCGGCCGCTACGAGGCTCCCACGCCCAATCCAGACCCGCGGGTGTACGGGCCGCAACTCCCGACCTACAACAACCCACCGAGCGGCTCGGGCGGCACGAGACTGTCGTCTCTGTTGACCATCGGCGTGATCATTCTCGGGATGCTGAGCTTTGGCTTGGGTGTGATGCCCTATGCGCAGGCATCTGTCACAGGCCAAGTACCGGCGACGAATTCGGAGAACTTCTTCGACAACACCGGGCTCGGCGTCGGATTGATCGGCCTGGCACTCTCGCTCGCGGCCGCACCGGTCGCCGCGTTCGGGATGTTGCCCAGGCAGCCCGGCACTGAGGCCGTGGTCGCCGGCTTGTCCGTCGCGGGGTTCGTGTCGCTAGTTCTTCTAATGCTGGGTCTGGTGGATACCGTCCAGGCGGGTGTCGGCCTGATCCTGGTATTGGTGTCGTCGGTGCTGCAAGCCGCGCTGGCCATCGGATCCGTGCTGTTGTCGTCTGGCATCGTCATGTCGGCCTCGTCAGCCCCGTCCGGGTACGCCGATCAACGCGCGTTCGCGTTCCCGCAGCCGCAGGCGGCCTCCCGGCCTGCCCCCGGTTCGGTGCCCGCGTATAGGCGGCCGCCTTCACCCCCCGCCGGCACAACCACCCAAACCCCGGGGAACATCCCGAATCAGTGACACAGACGAGACGATGGCATGCAGACATTTTCGCTTGATCCACGTAGATGGCCGGTGGGCTTCCTGTTCAGTAGAAGTCCGCTGGTTCGGCGCTCCGATCGGCTCGAAGTGCTGGCGGTCGCTTTCGCACTGGCGATATCGCTGCTCGCGCTGCCCATCGTCACGGCCATCGCCACCGGCGTGCAACAGGCCCATCGCGGGGTCTATGCCGAGCAGGCCCGAACCCGGCATCGCGCGTCGATCCCGACGCAGGGATCAACGAATGTCGCACCGCCGTCTGGTCACCCGGCCGAGGGAGCGCGCCGGTGGGTGAGAAACGCGACCCCACAAGGAAGCCCCGTTGAACAGTGGGTCGACGACACCGGCAATTGGGTGGCCCCGCCGACTCCGCTGTCGCGGGCGGCTTACGACGCGCTCGGGATGGCGCTCGCGCTCGAGGGTCTGGTGGTGACGACAGCAGCGGCGCTCGTCGTCGCTACACGCTGGCAGCTTTGCCGCATCCGGTACTCCCAGTGGGATCGCGAGCTCGGCCGTGTGTTCTCAGACGGTGATGGCGGCCGCGGTCACGGCAGCGACAGAAGGCTTTGATGGCTGATCTCATCTGTCGCAGGCGACACCAGCTCGGTTGTGTTACACCGTAGTTCGCCTGAACCGTACTCACAGCCCGGCGCACCACAGCATGTCGTGGACCTACAACATGGTGGGTCGGCCACTGCTCGCCGCAGTCAAGGACGGGCGCACCTGTCGACAATGGCTGCCAAGCATTGCGCACGGCGACTGAGGAGTCGGCCATCGTGGCGGTCTTAAGGGTCACATGAAATGGCGCGCAGCGTTGTCCCGGACAACATCGACACTTCCCACGACTCGTTCAAGGATAAAGGCGCTGACGGAAACCCAACGCCGGCAACGATATCCGTCCACCTGCAACGACAGGAAGTGGGCGGGCTGCAAGACAATCTTCTGGAGCAAAGGCTGTGGAAGTGGAAGTGGAAGCTGGTCGCAGGCGTGCTAACCATCGTTTTGGGTGCCATTGTGTTGCCCGAACAATTCCGGCATCACCTGTCTTTGATGCACGGGTGGATCCCGATGACAGTGCAGGTCATGGCGGCGGCAGCGCTGCTCGTCGCGATCGGCTGGCGGACGCGGCGCTGGCAGTTGGTGTGGCTGCCGTGGGCACTCGTTGTCGGGGCGGGCCTGACGGCAGCCGCGTACTGGTATATCGCATCGGAAGGGCTGGCCGGCGACGACCACGCGCCGCACCGACTGTGGATCTGGATCGGGCTGTCCGGCGTCGCCGCCGCCGTGCTGCTGGCCGGGTGGCGTGGCGCCCGTTGGTGGTGGCGCGGAGTCTCGGTTTTGGCGGTGCCGTTGTGCCTCCTGTGCGCCGCCCTGGCGGTGAACCTGTGGGTCGGCTACTTCCCCAGCGTGCAGACCGCGTGGAATCAGCTGACGGCCGGACCGCTGCCCGATCAGACGGATCAGGTCACCGTCGCCGCGATGCAGAAGCTGGGCAAGGTCCCCGCCAAGGGCACCGTGGTGCCGGTCAGCATCAGCGACGCGGCGTCGGGGTTCAGACACCGTGGCGAGCTGGTCTACCTGCCGCCGGCCTGGTATGCCACCAATCCGCCGCCCCGGCTGCCGACGGTGATGATGATCGGCGGCGAGTTCAACACCCCCGCCGACTGGCTGCGGGCCGGCAATGCGGTGAACACGGTCGACGACTTCGCCGCCGCCCACGGCGGCAACGCGCCGGTGCTAGTTTTCGTCGATTCCGGCGGCGGGTTCAACAACGACACCGAATG